>CAUTNH010000019.1:0-15949 GCA_963540225.1 uncultured Acholeplasmataceae bacterium
TATTTATAAAAAATATAAATAAGTTTAATTTCGATTTTTAGATTTTTCAATAATAAAATCATCATCTTTACCATCAAGTGATATACATAGTGAATATTTCATATTATTAGAATATATAATGTCTTGATAAAAATAACCATCCAAATCAAGTGTTTTGATTTTTTCTAGTGAAATAAAACTTCCTTTTCTTTTAATATATGATTCATATTTGGTCCAACTATTTATTACCTCATCTCTAGATTTATTAGAACCATTTTTTAGTAGTGCATTTTCTAGGTCAGAGTTTATTTTTTTATCATATGAAATTCTTTCGATATCTACTCCTACTGGATTATTACAAATTGCAACAAACACTAAATCAGATGTATTTGAAATTCCTACTTCTATAAAATTCAAATATGGTTTCCCATATTTATTAGTTTTAAAATTTAACTCTTCAATACTACTGTCAACATATTTATTTATAAGCTTTAATAAAAATATATATTCTATTTTTTTTCTTAATATAATTTCTTTATTCTCAATTTTTTCTATCATAGCTAAAAAGGAATTGGAAAATTTAACATTATCAAATTCATATTCATTATTTTCAATTTTTATAAGTAGTCCTCTAAACATATAATATACTATAACATAACACTTACATATATTTAGTTTTATAGATATATTTTATAAATACTTAATTTGTTTTTAGTTAAAATATATACCTTTATATGTTATAATTAATATTAGAAAAAAAGAAAATAGGTGATATTTAAATGGTAAAAAAATACAGATTTTTAATACTTGCTTTAATGCTTTTTTTTCTTGTTCCACTTCTAATATCACTTAATAAAAAGGTTTATGCTGCTAGTAGTGAAACTTCTTTGCAAAATAAAGACTATTATAAAAGAACTGAGCAAATTATTGAATATGAATTAAAAAATAAAGAAAACTACTTGCCTAAAAGAATAATTGAAAAAAGTAGCAACTACTATAGAGACAGTCTATCTGATGGCAATAAATTAATATATGATAATTTAGTAAAGAAATTTTTAGAAGTTGATTTTGAAAAAATTAGTGAAAACCTTGTATCGGGATCTAACTTATTAAAACTTGATATACCCAAAGATACAAATTTAGATAATATAAAACTAATTGCTAATTATTTCTTACTTGATAATCCTGGGCTTTTTTTTATAAAGACATTAAACAAAATAGAAGAAAACACTAACTTTGAAATCTATTATGAACTATACACTGATTTTACAAAAAATGAGGCGATGATTGCTTCATTAAAAAAATTCATTCTAAAAACAGAAATTATAAAAGATGAGGCAAATGAAATACCTTTTTTAAATAAGAGATTATTTTATATATTTGATAAAATCTTAACTAGTAAGTTTAAAAAGGTATCAAGGTATAATAATATTCTGGATGATAAAAACTCGGCATTTAATTCAGTCCTAGATGATAAAGAAATGTCAAAAAACTCTCTTGTAAGACTAATTAGCTATATTTCAAATATATCAGATGTTAAAAATATATATATCGAAGGAGTAATAAAAAATAGTTTTACAAGCTCAGTTCTTCCGTTTTTACAAGACAAATTCTTTTATCTTGATATTTATAATTATTTAAAAGATAAAAAAGAAAAATATATTCATAGATATTTTCTAAATTCAATACCAAGTGATTTTATTAACAATAACAATATATTAAACAAAAGTGATATTGCTGATAAACAATTTGATACTTTTTATAAATACTCTGATGGCTATATTGAATATTCAAATTTAAAAAATAAATTTAGAAATAGGATATTATCAGGAACTAATCCTAACCCAAATGAGACAGAATATATCCAGCAAGGTCCAATGAGTGATAAGCCATACGATAATTTTAAATCACCATTTAATAAATTTTATCTTCCAGGTAAGCCTAATTTTAAATACGAGTACTACTATATAAATACTAACAATGATAAAACTAAAACACTTCCAACAGACGATGGTGAATATATCTACTATATAAAATCAAATGATATTGATTCTTATTTTGAGATAAAAATAAGATTTAAAATCGCTAAAAGGTTATCGGTTTTATTTAAAGATGATTTAGCACTTCCCAATAAAAAGCCCCATGATGTTATATGCTATATGGGTGATTATGTATCAAAACCTAAAAAGCCTGAAATAGATGGCTATGTTTTTGATGGATATATCAATGAAGAACTACTTGAAAAGCCAATATTAAATGATTTAATAATAAAAGAAAAATATAGAAAACCAAAAATTACTTTCTATGATGAAGATGGTAAAGAAAATAGCTTTCTTAAACCAAGTCCAACGCTTCCATATGATTCAAACTCTATTTTAAAAAATGTAATTCCAACAATACCTGATGGCCATATATTTGTAGGATATCAAATAAAAGGAACAAAACAATTTATAGGAACTGAGTTTGGAAACCTACCTATTATAAGCGATATAAGTCTTGTTGCAATAGTTCATAAGATAAATCTTGATGTTAAAGGAAGCTTTTTTAGAAGAAATAAAAAAATAAAGAATAAATTAAATACCTTTTATATTCATCCTAAAAATAGAATCCCTGATCTTACAAGAGTTAAATTTGGAACAGATTATATAACAGCTTCTGGAATTAAATTTCAATTTCCTTATGATAAGATTAAAACACTACCTGAATACGATATTACATTTATTGCAAGAAGCAAAAACTCCTATGACGAAAAAGAGGTAAAAGCACATCTTATAGTTAATAATGAAATGTTTCTTACAACAGGTTGGATTAAAAAAAATTGGTGGCTTGTTGTTTTAATTATAATTTTAATTATTCTTTCACCTTTTCTTATAAGACTAACATTTAAGATAATTAAAAAAATAAGAAAATCTATAAAAAGAAAGAAAAAAGAAAAATTATCCCAAGAGCTTGATGATGAAATAGATTATGAGAAAAATTTATCAGATAAAAAGGACTATCTTAATTCCCTTAAAAAAAATAATTCATATAATGAAGATAATACCTCTAAAAACTTCCCAAACACAATTAAAAATGAAAATATAACTGATAATAACAATTATAAAACTAGCAATGATACTTTAGAGAACACAAAAGAAAAAAACGATTATATTAATTCTTATACTCCGTTTATTGAAGATTATACAATTGATGATTTAAAAGAAAATAATGAAGGTTATGGTGATGATAAGTATGATGAAAATAAATAAATTTAAAAAGTCGCTTCTTACAATTTTTATATTTTCTTTACTTATATTTGCGTTTTTTTACCAAGCAAAAGATAGTAAAGTTAAAAACTACGCAAGTAAAACTGCTAGGACGTATAATTCTAATAATATTGAAAAAGATTATATTTTAAAAAAGCTAGTAATTAATAAATCAAGTAAAAATACATTTCATTTTAATAATCTTGAAAAAGATATTGAAAAAACTGTTTATAAAAAAATTGCTGATACTATAAAAAGTATTAAAAAGTTAGAATTTGAAGAGAAAAAAGAAAACTATTTTTTAAAATTTGAAATATCTAATATTGATATTCCGGGAAAAGATGAGGAAAAAATGAAAGTTTTAGAAAAAGCCTGCATCGCCTATTTATCAGACACTAAAGAATTATTCTTTTTAGATGGTGGTTTTAGTTATGGATGTAATATTGTTAATGGAAAATATACTTACACTTTTTCACTAAATACTTTAAAAAAATACGCAAGAGAAACTGATTTTTTATATGAAGATATCACTTTTTTTATTAAAAAAATAAATGAGCTTGTAAACCTTGTAAAAAATATTAAAACTAATGCCTTTGGTATTTCTAAATTTAATTCTGACTTTTTAAAGATTAAATTTATCCACGATTGGATGATATATCATAACTCGTATAATAAAAAAGCTCTTGAGGATCCTAATTTATTCCAATCAAGATTATCACACAGCCCAATAAGTGCGTTAAAAGATGAATATAGTCCTGTATGTGAGGGTTATGCTGAGCTTGCAAATATTATTTTCAATATGTTTGATATTGAAAATATATATGTTGTAGGAAAAGCAGCAGGTGATAATCATGCTTGGAATTATGTAAAAATAAATGGAAAATTTTATCTTCTTGATATAACTCATGATGATCCAATTTTAGCTGATGAGACTGATTTAAATAAAGTTAAGTTAAACGTATCTAGTAAATACTTTTTAACAACTAATAAAGCAAATCATATTCCTGATTCTAAATATAATTATCCAATTCTTTCAAATACCGACTATATTAAAACAAAAGATAACGGATTAAATTTTTTATCCTATAAGGAAGATATTACAATTGATAATTATAAAGATATATTCAAAGGTCTTGTAAGTAATAATTTATATGATATTGAAATATATAAAGACGGTGTCTTAAAATATGATTCAATTGATAAAATTAAACCAGAGGCTGGAAGATATACTTGGTATTTAATTAGTAAACTTGATAGAACATTTTTTTCAAATGTTCTATCAAGTGGAACATTTATCATAAAGGCTCCAAATAAAGTGTTTAAATTTGAAAAACCAGTTCATCTTACAAAGCCAAATATTACATCATATGACGGAAAAATGGTAGAGTTTAATAGCTATCCAGATATTCACGTAGAAAATATTGATAAACCATATAATGAAATTGTAAAAAATGATACTATTCAAAATATAAATGGTTATAAATTTTTATACTATAATGTATCTGATAAAAATGGAAATGAGTTATTTAAATTATATAAAAATGATTTTAATAAATTACTTGATTATAATTTAGTTGCAAATTTAAAAGAAATTAAATTTACGCCAGTATATGATGATATAAAGGTTTCTCTTAAATATAAAGAGGCAACATTGAAAGAGGCACAATTTGTAGATGATTTATTAAGTTTTAATTTTGAAATGCTTGAGATGGGTAAAATGGTCAAAGCATTTTATCTTGAATCAGATCCTGATAAGTTCCAATATGAAAAAATTTATGAAAATAAATTCTATCAAGACGAAGCGATTTTTCCTGTATTTAGTGATGTTATGATTAAATCTAGTTATTTTTACCAAGAAGGAAATATACTATTTCTAAATAGAAAAAATACAAACGATGGGCAAATAATAAATTTTGTTAACTATAATATAGAAAATGCTGAAATCTCACGAGTTGTAATTAAAAATAAAACTGACGATATTATTAAAATAGATATTCAAATTAAAAATAAAGCATTAAAAAACAAAACTGAAAATATCCCATTTGATATTAAACTAGTTGATTTAAAAATTAACATAATAGATGAAAATGGCGAAGAGATTCCACATAACTTTTATGATAAGGTTCCTTCATTTGATGATTTAAAAAAATATGTTTTTAAATATCCATTGAAAAAGCTTCACCAAATATATGATTTCAAAAATAAAAATAAGAAAAATGAAATTAAAGAAGGCGACACAATTATTATTAGTTATAAAGTAATAAGACTTCTAAAAGCTAGTAGTATTGAACCAGATGGAAATACCTTTAAATCTAATAAACTTATAACTGATTTAAAATTAACTGATTTTAAACTTGATGATAATCTTTTAATTAAAGATTTTAAAATACTTAAAAAATCAAGTGATAATAAAGAAGGTATCATAAGATTTTATATAAACTCACCATTTTATAACACCACTCAAGAATATGATATGATTTATAAATATAAAGATAAACTAGATAACACTGATCTTAGTAAACTTCCAATTAAAAAAATACTTATTTATGCTATACCAACATTTGTTGGACTAGTTTTATTATCTGTTCTTATATCATATATTGTTAAAAAAGAAAAATCTAAAAGAACATAGACTTTAAACTAAAGCCTAAATTAAAAGCCAAGTTTTTATCTATCAAAACTTGGCTTTTATAATGCAGTATGTATAAACTTAGGCTCTATCGTATAGTCGTTGCTTGTTCTAAAAAAACTCACAACTTAATGTTACACATATTATAGTATTTTTTCTTATCTTTGTCAATTATAAGCGTTTTAAAAATCTAATGTCGTGCAAGACTAGTTAGTTCTTGCACGAAAATTTTCTTTTTAAAATGCCTAAAAACCGCATTTTTGCAAATTTGGCTATATGTCATATTCACATTTTTGTAAATTACTGCGCTTCAAATACTTGCATTTTTGCAATTATTGATATAATAGATATAATAAAGATGGTGTTAGAATGTTTAAAAGGAAAATATACAGTAAACTTTTAAAGTGGAAAACTGAATCTAATGGAAGTTCTGCCTTGTTAATAGAAGGTGCAAGACGTGTCGGTAAAACCACAACTGTAAAAGAATTTGGAGAAAAGGAATATGATGAACATTTAGTAATTGATTTTTCTGTTGCTACGGAGGATTTTAAAAATATCTTTAACAATTTAGTTTCTATTGATGATTTTTTTACTAACATATTTTTATCTTTGAGAATTCCAGTTCTACCTAGTGGGAGTTTAATAATATTTGATGAAATTCAATTTTGTCCTAAAGCAAGACAGGCCATAAAAGCACTTGTAAAAGATGGGAGATATCAATATATTGAAACAGGTTCACTTGTCTCAATCAAGGAAAATGTAAAAGGTATACTAATTCCATCAGAAGAAGAAGCAATACAAATGTATCCGATGGATTATGAAGAATTTTTATGGGCGCTAGGATTTGAAGATGAGGCGAATATTTTACGAAAATATTTTAATGAAAAAAAGCCATTTAATCAAAATTTACACAAAAATTTTATGTATCACTTTAGACACTATCTTGCTATTGGGGGAATGCCAAAAGTTGTAAGTAAATTTTTAGAAAAAAGAGATTTTTATGAAGTCGAAAATGAAAAAAGAAAAATTATTAACCTTTATGAAAATGATCTAAAAAAATTTGATTCAGATTTTAAAACAATTTGCTATAGAATTTGGCAACAAATTCCTAGTATGTTATCTAACCATACAACTAGATTTATTGCAAGTAGTGTAAATCAAAGAGCTGATAGTATATTTTTTCAAAATACGATAGATAAGCTAAAAGAGTCAAAAATGGTTATTCCAGTTTATAGGTTCACTGACCCAAGCGGTGGATTTGCACTTACAAAAGATGAAACAATGTTTAAATTATACTTCAATGATATTGGCTTATTTGTATCTTATGTGTACTCTAACGGTGAAAATGATATTAAAGATATTTATCAAATGATTATTCTTGATAAGCTTGGTATGAATCTAGGAATGCTATATGAAAATTTAGTTGCACAAACACTTACTGCAAATAATTTTATACCTTATTATTATTCATGGAAATCTAATGATGATAGCCCATCTTTAAAGCAATATGAAGTTGATTTCATAATTTCCAAAAAAGGAAAGACAATTCCTATTGAAGTTAAATCTAAAAGAGTATCATCACTAGTGTCCTTAAATAAATTTTTTGAAAAGAACAAAAACAAAACTGAATATAAATATATAGTAAAACCTAAACCGTTTAGCATTGATAATAATACAATTAACCTGCCGATATATATGCTTTTTGCACTAGATTAAATTTACTAATTTTATTTAAAAAGGCTCTCTTAAGAAGTTAGGGGTGTAAGTCTTTACACTTAACCTCCACCTTAATTTTTCAGCAGAAAGGTTAAGGTTAGATTAAAAAGAATGGTTCAATCGGGTGGTAGTTGCTCGAGACTAAAATCCTCCTTAGGCTCACACTTAATAGTGTGGGCTTTTTTGTTTCCCAATTTTTGGGAAACAAAGGTCTACATTTTAAATAAACTAAGGAAAATATTAAAAATAAGGAGTGGATAATATGCTCTAGAATAAAAACTAAATAAATTTGTCCTTAAAGCTATTTATATAAATCAAATATCTAAGAATTTACATAAAATTGTAGATATCTTAAATTACTTATCCTTTTATATATTTAACATTATTCGTATTTCCGATTTTAACAATTCTTCCATCTTTAACCATAATAGATAATACTTTTTCTATTGTTGTTATTGATATATCAGGAAGTAGACTTTGTATTTCTTTTTTTGAAATAGGTAAAAATGACGCTAGGATTGTTTCTTCAATTCTTTTTGCTTTACTAACCTTCCCGCTTTTAATTGTCAAAAAACGTTTATCAAGTTCTTTATAACATAAATATAATGTATATAAAAAATTCTCAATAAAAGGAATATAGTCATTACTTGAATCATGCCAGTTAATCGATGATAATCTCAATGCCTCATAGTAGTTTCCTTTTGATAAGTTTATCTGTTCTTCAAATGAGATATATTTTGAAATATCAAATCCATTTTTATACATTAAAAAAAGCGATATTAATCTAGAAATTCTACCATTCCCATCTTGAAATGGATGAATACATAAAAAATCTAAAATAACGCACGGAATCAAAAGTAGTTGATTTATTTTCTCATCGTCTCTTGCCCTTATGTATGCATAAACTAATTCTTCCATCGCTTTTTCAGTTTCAATAGCCCTTACAGGCTGAAATCTTACACTAGTTGTACCATCTTTATATTTTTCATAAATTATATTATCCTCTTTTTTAAATTCACCTTTGTGCGTTAAATTGCTATAATCTAACATAATAAGATGCAATTTTTTTATAAATTCAATATTAAAACTAATATTTTCATGATTACCATGAATTATATTTAATGCATCTTTATATCCTTTAATTTCCTTTTCAGAGTGATTTAATGGGTTAGAATTTTGATTTATTATTTCTTCAATTCTTTTGTCAGTTGTTAAAATCCCTTCAATAGCATTACTTCCTTTTACTGATTGAATGATTGCAATTTTTTCTAAACCTTTAAAGATATTAGGATATTCTCTTTTTTTTTCATCAGCTATTTCCTTCAAAGAATAAATGGCATTTGTCATACTTAAAAAACTAGCAGGAACTTTTATTTCTTTTAAAAACGAATAATCATATTTCCTCATATTTGCCTCCTATATGCTTTATTTGCATATATTTTAACATATAATATGCAAATATGAATAAATTAAACAAAAAACAGACTTTGAAATAGAACCCTAAAATAAAAATCAGCCAAATGGCTGATTTTTATTTTACGAACTTCCTGCTTAATTTATCTGTATCAATCTTTCTTACAACATATGCGAAAAAATAATAAGTAAGACTAAACTTAATTATATTAAACGGTAAAACGACTCCAATAACAGCAATAAGATAATTTTTTAAATCATTAACTCTTAAAAATGATTTAGGTAAAATATTTATAATAAAGCTATTATTTAAAAAATAATATTTTCCAAAAGATAAAAAAGCAGGATATATAATTAAAATATTAAAAACTGTCAAAACAAATGATACAACTACTACCATAACAAGTGCTGATAGAATATATCCAATTAAAAAATCTGTTGTGCTAGATTTATTTAAATTTAAATACTTTCTTATAACTTTTAAAAAAATCCATGTAGTAAAAACTAAAACAAATGATGCAAAAATTGCAATAATCTCACCAAAAAATACAAAAGGTATATCAGTTCCACCAAGTAAGAGATATCTTATTATAGAACGAAATAATATTACTGGAATTGTTTTTAATATACCAAGAAAATAAAGTGAGACTAAAATTATAACCTCACTTAAATCAAGCTTCATTGGTGGCATAGGTATTTCAAAAAGTCCTACAATAATAGATAAAGATATAAATATTGCAGTTAATAATAGCTCATATGTAATATATTTTTTTCTCATTATAAACTTCCTTCCAGACTTTTACTGTCGGTTTTGGGATCTAACCAAATCTGCTTTCGCTTGCTGACTTTACAGCCGGTGAGGTAATTATCCTCGTCTCGTTTTATATTTTATATTATACTAAAATTTATTATTTTATCAATTTTATTTATTTCATCATTTAATCTTTTAAAGAACTTATCATCTATTTTTTCAAATACATTAGGAATAAATATCTTTTGACCTTCTTTTATAAAATAAGAAACTAGTAAATATTTATAATCTTTGTCCATAGAAAATCCAAAATGACGATATCCTTGGCTTAGATTATATAAATCATTTAACTTGTCATTAGAAAATAGATATTTTCTATTAGTCCAAATTTTAAACTTATTATTAAATGTCTTATTATCAGTAGTAGTTTTTGAAAGCAATTTAACTTTATGAAGATAGTAATATCTTCTATTTGTTATAGCATATTCTAAAAGCTCTTTACTATCATGCCTTTTTTTTATAATATATCCTCTAAAACGCATATCAGATAGCATTGATATTTCATAAATTTCGCAATCTTTATAAATATATTTTGAAAGTATTTTATAACTGTGATGTTTGCTAATTAAATTAGAGTTTGCTAATGTTTTATCTTTTTTACTAAACTTTACACTTTTTAAATTTAAATCTTTGGTAAATTTATTTTCACATATTTTAGAAAATGTTAAACTTCTCATATTAAAAGAGTAGATATCGTCTGTTAAAATAGCAGTAAATGATATAAAAAGTGCACCTAGGACAACTGATAATGTCATTATTACATATGGGATAATTTTAATTCCAAACTCGTTTGTTAAAAGATAATATATTGCATATCCAATATATAAAAAAGAAAGAACAATCGATAGAATATAAAGAGGAATGAACTTCTTTCTTCTTCTATTCAAAATATCATATTCCATAATTTAGTCCTCCTTTATTTTTGATTTAATAATTTTAGCAAGGTTTATAAATTCATCAATCATTTTTTCATCATTTAAATTAAATAATGGCATTTTATAAAGTAGCTCTTTACCTAAATTTTTAGCCACATATTCTCCACCACCAAATCCAAATGGCATAATATTAGTATTATATATTTTCGTCATATTTTCAATAACACCAATTAAATCTATTTTTAAATCAACTAATGCCATACCAGATTTTAAAGCGATTTTTGAGGCGTTTATATCTGGTGTTGTAACTAGAACAGCTTTTATAGTATCTTTGGCATAACTTGCAACATCAAGAAGCACATCTCCTGTTCCTGGTGGCATATCAATTATAATTAAATCAATATCATTATCCCAATTAACCTTTTTAAAAAAGTAGTCTAAGATATTAGATAGCATCGGTGCTCTCCATATAAGAGGTTTTTTATCATCCAGTAAAAATCTTGCAGAAATAACCTCTATTCCATCAAGTGTTAATATAGGATTTAGACTTTCTTCGTTTCCAAATACTTTTAACTTTTCAACTCCTAAATAATCAGGAACACTTGCGCCGTATATATCAGAGTCAATTAGTCCAATATTATATCCTAATTTTCTAAATGCCTTAGCAAGGTTTATAGCAACAGTTGATTTTCCAACTCCACCTTTTCCTGATACTACGGCAAGATAGTTATATTTTCTTACATTAGAATCTTTATTTTTTTCATCAGATAAACTTAGATGATCAAAAAGATTACTTTCTGATATTCTAAGGCCACTAAAACCAAGATCTAGTTTTACTTTTTTAGTAATTAAAAGTTTAAGATCTTTTATAGCTGATTTTTCTATATTTATAAAATCTAGTTTAATATCTAAAATACCATCAGGAGCAATTAAAATAGATTTTATAATATTTAAATCTTTTATTTTTTTATTTTTATATTCTATTTTTTCTAATTCTTTTAATATATCAGAGTGTATCATTTTCTATTTTCCTTTAATTGTTTTTTTCTTTGTCTTGCACTTTTTATATAAAATGCTATTCTTTTAAATAATTTAAGATTACTACTATTATAATTCAAAATCGCCATTTTATAAGATGGAATAAGCATATAAAAGATTGTTGTAGAAAGTGTGATGATTATTAAAAATGAAACTAGGGCATCATACCACATTATCTCATTTGATATAAGAAGTATTGGAGATGTAATAATTGAAAATGGTGGAAGATAGTTAAATACCATTATAATATCATGAACAATTTTAATGTTTTTAAATCTAAATAAAACAAGTGGTATATTTAACAAAAATATAATAATACCTAAGAAAGGACCAGAAATAGTTCCAAAATCCTCCTGACCATTTGATATTGCAGCAAGATAGACAAATATTATAATAAATAAAAAAGTCCCTACGATAGAGAATAAAACTCCAAATAAAATAGGTAAAAATAAACCCATATCACTTACTATATAAGGAATTACATCTATAATTCCTCTATTTAGTACAAAACCTGCCAGAAACAAAAAGCAAATTATTAAAAGAATTTGAATTATGGCAATTAAAATTCCACCAATTACTTTTGACATTAAATGTTTTTCCTCAGATACATTTAATATTATTTGCTCAATCACTCTATTAGATTTCTCAACTACAACATCAATACTACTTGCCTGAGTTGCCTGAACAATTAAAGTAATTGAAAGACCTAGTAAAATTGATAAAAATATAGTAGATATGTTTTGTTTGTTTTTAATATTATTAAAATTTATATCAGATATTATATCAATTTTTTTATTTGTGTTAAATCCTGAAATTTCAGCGTCAAAATTATTTATAAACCTTATTGCATAATCTCTTATCTTGCTAGATTCATTATTTAAATAAAGATATGATCTTATACTTTTTCCATCTTTTAAAAAATAAATCCCAAGCTCAATATTTTTTGATTTAAAGTATTCTTTTATTTTACTTTTTGATTCTAGAATTTTATTCTTACTTATACTAAGGCTTTCATCATCAGTTAAACCTGGAAAGCTAGATTTATTAAATATCTTATAAAAATATTTTTTTAAATCTTTATTTTTAAAACCTTCATCAGAAAATACTAATTCGGTTTTAAAATTTTCGCTATAACTATTATTACTCTTCCCGATACCACCTTTAATTGCTCCTAAAAAATAAGCAGTTAAAAAGGCAATAATTAAAAATAAAATATTTACCATAATAAAGCCTTTTGAAAGTATTCTCTTTTTTAAAAAGTTCCCAATTAAAAAACCAAATTTTTTCATTTTTTAGCCTCTTTTACCTTCTCAACGAATATTTCCTCTAACCCAGCATCAAAAACCGAAAATAAGGACATATTAGAGCTATTTTTTAATATTTTAAATACATCATTTGCAATATCTTTATTTTCTATTTTAACATTTAATATATCACCTGTTTTATAAAGATCAATTACACCAGGAGTTGCTTTAATTTTTTCAATATCTATATTATCAGCCTTTATTTTAATATCTTGCTTTTTATAATCTAATTTTATTTTAGAAAGTTCACCGTTTAAAATAACTTCTCCATTATTTATTAAAACTACTTTATCGCAATATTTTTCAACCATATTTATTTGATGGGATGAAAAAATAATCATAGTATTATTTTTTTTAAGTTCAATAATTATATCCATTATTTCCTTAGCATTAACTAAATCAAGACCCGAGATTGGCTCATCCAAAACTAACAGTTTCGGGTCATTTAAAAGACATGATATAAACTGTATTTTTTGCTGATTTCCTTTTGAAAGAGTTTCTATTTTACTATTTTTATATTTTTCCATATTAAATAAATTAAGGTAGTAATTTATTTTATCATATAGAATTTCTTTTTTTATTCCTTTGATTTTTCCAAAATATAATAACATCTCTAATACTTTATACTTTGGAAACATTGCTCTTTCTTCTATAAGATATGATATCTTATCTGATGTATCAGATCCTATTTTTTTCCCATTCAAATAAATAATACCCTTGTATGGCTTTAAAAGACCACAAATAAGCCTAAAGGTTGTGGTTTTGCCACAACCATTAGGCCCTAAAAATCCTAAAATTTCTCCTTCCTTTAAATTAAAACTAATATCTTTAAGAGTATCTTTTTCGCCATACTTAAAAGAGATGCTTCTAACTTCAAGCATTATTTTTTCTCCATTATTTCAAGTTTTAAATCCTTTATGAAATCTTTTAGTTTTAAACTTTCAGAAATATCTGATTGATATTTTCTATAAGTTATAATTTTTTCATCTTTTTCCTTATCACCAATAATTATTTGATAAGGTATTTTTTTAGTTTGTGCTTCTCTTATTTTATATCCTAGTTTTTCATCTCTTAAATCAATATCACATCTTATATTATTTTCTTTTAAAAAGTTTAATACCTTAGTAGCATATTTTTCATGATATTTCATATTTACAGGAATTACAACAACTTGTTTTGGGGATAACCAAAGAGGAAATTTTCCAGCATAATGTTCTGTAATAATTGCAAAAAAGCGTTCAAGCGAACCAAGAATTGCTCTATGAAGCATAACAGGGCGCTTTTTTTCACCAGTTTCTGATATATAGGTTAGATCAAATCTTTCAGGAAGATTCATATCAAGTTGTATTGTGCCACATTGCCATACTCTATTCATTGAATCTTTTATATGAAAATCAATCTTTGGGCCATAAAATGCTCCATCACCTTTGTTTATTTTATACTCTTTTTTACATGAAATAAGTGCCTCTTCTAAGGCTTTTTCTGCTTCATCCCAAATTTTAATATCACCTATAAATTTTTTATCAGGTCTTGTTGAAAGTTCTACTTTATAAGTAAGATTAAATGTTTTATAAATTTCATCAAATAAATTTAAAAGATTTTTTATCTCATCTTTTATCTGGGATAGTTCCATATATATGTGTGCATCATCTTGAGTAAATGCCCTTACTCTAAAAAGTCCATTTAATGCTCCACTTGCTTCGTGTCTATGAACATGACCTAGTTCTGCCATTCTTAGTGGAAAATCTTTATATGAATGTAGTTTTGATTTATAAACAAGTATTCCACCAGGACAGTTCATAGGTTTTATTGCAAAAAGCTTATCGTCTATTTTTGATGTATACATATTTTCACGATAATTTTTCCAATGCCCTGATATTTCCCAAAGTTCTTGATTAAGCATAATAGGAGTTTTAATAAATTTATAATCTGCTTTTTTATGAATGCTATACCAATAGTTTTCAAGCTCATTTAAAATTATCATTCCGTTGTTAAGCCATATAGGAAAGCCTGGTCCAAATTCTGAAAAGTGAAATAGTTCTAACTCTTTTCCTATTTTTTTATGGTCTCTTTTTTTTCTTTCTTCAAGATTAGTTAAATATAAATTAAGATCATCCTTTGACCAAAAACAACTTCCATAAATTCTTGTAAGTTGCTTGTTTTTACTATTTCCTCGCCAATAAGCGCCTGATATATTAGTAAGTTTAAAATTTTTCAAAACGCTTAAATTTTCAACATGTCCACCTTGGCAAAGATCAAAAAAATCACCTTGTCTATAAATTGTAAGCACTTCACTTTTTTTAGAATGTTCTTTTATAAGCTCTATTTTATATTCATTATCTTTAAAAAGTTCTAATGCCCTATCATATGAGACCTCTTCTCTTGTAATGGGATATGATTGATTAGCAATTTTTAACATTTCTTTTTCAATTTCTTTTAAATCTTCTAGTTGAATTACTTTATCATTAAAATCAATATCGTAAAAAAAACCTTCTTCAATGCTTGGTCCAATTGTAAGCTTGGCATCTTTATAAATATTTTTAACAGCATTTGCAAGTAAATGAGCGCAGCTGTGATTTAATATATCAAAAGCCTCACTATCTTTTTTAGTAAGTATTCTTAAATAGCCGTCATCTTTAATTGGATAAGTAAGTTCAACCAACCTATCATTAAAAATTGCTCCAACCGCATTTTTTGAAAGAGAAATGGAAATCTTTTTAGCAATCTCAACGGGTGAAGTTATATCTTCTTTTATTTCTAATTTATTATTTCCTGGTAAAGTTATGATCATTTTATTACCTTCTTTTTCTATATTTTCTAAAATAATAACTAATAATATTTAAATACTAAATTATCATATTACTATTAAAATTATAATTTTATCTATTTTATTATTTCATATTTTATCTTTATCTCTTTTTTATAAAAACAAAGACATA
>CAUTNH010000020.1:0-15642 GCA_963540225.1 uncultured Acholeplasmataceae bacterium
CATATTCTTTTAACTTGAATATCAAGCGCAAGCCTTGCATAAGTATTTCCTTCTTTCATAGCCTTAATTACATCTCTTGAATCACTTGATACACCAGATATACCTAAAAGTCCTGATTCTTTATTTAGGCTTTTAATAATTTCTGAAATACTATTATTTGTCATTTTATTTATATACTCAATTATTCCAGGATCAACAGAACCAGATCTTGTCCCCATTGGTATACCATCAAGAGGAGTTAAACCCATAGTTGTATCAAGAGATAATCCATCTTTTATAGCAGTAAGACTTATTCCATTTCCAATATGGCAGACAATAAGTCTAGATGATTTTTTATCTCCTAGTATTTTTCTAGCATATTTTGAAACATACTCATGGCTTATACCGTGAAATCCGTATTTTCTAACCATATAATCTTTATACCAACTATAAGGAACGGCATATGTATAATTTTCTTTAGGAATAGTTGAATGGAATGTTGTATCAAATAATGCTACTTGGAAAGTATCAGGCATTGTTTTTAAAAAAGCTTTTATACCAACTAAATTTGCCGGATTATGAAGTGGTGCAAGAATTGAAAGCTCATCAATTTTTTTAATTGCTTCATCATCAAGTAAAACAGGAGCTTTAAAATATTCACCACCTTGAACTACTCTATGACCAACTGCCTTAATCTCAGAATAATCTTTTATAATACTATTTTCAATTAGTAAATCAAGTAAAATTGTGCAAGCCTTCACATGGTCTTTAATAACTTGCTTTTTTTCTATTTTCTTATCATCATATTTTAAAGTTATCATTGCATCATCAAAACCAATTCTTTCAATTAGACCTTTAGCAATTATTTTTTCCTCTGGCATTGAAAATAATTGAAATTTTAATGATGAACTTCCTGCATTAATCGCTAATACTTTCATTTAATAGCTCCTCCTCAATATTTTTTAAATAATTCTTACCTTTATAAATTTGTGGTTCATAATATGATAAATTTTTAAACTTATTTTTATAACTTGCAAAAAATGCTACAACTGCTGCACTATTTGATAAGTTTATACTTCTTACTTTATCAGTTGTTGGTATTCTATATACATATTTTATATTATTTTTTAATATCGTCTTAGGAATACCTGTCGATTCTTTTCCGAATATTAAATATATAGTTTTATTTTTTAATTTATAATTAGCTTTAGTATAATCTTTTAAACCATATCTTGAATAAAAATAGAAAGCCGATTTTTTTAAATCCTTACTTTTTAAAAAATCGTCAAAGTTTTCAAATAAAGTTATTTCGGCTTTTTTAAAATAATCAAGGGCTGCTCTTTTTAAGTATTTTTCTTCAAGCGAAAATCCAAGTGGTTTTATCAAATTTATCTTAATATCTAATGCAACACATGTTCTTATAATATTTCCTGTGTTTTGTGGAATTTCTGGCTCAAATAAAACTATTTCAAAATTATTCTTTATTTTCATCACATACCATTTTATTTTTTAAATCATATAATTTTTTAGACAAATCAACATAATATTTATGAGGGTTAGTGAATCTTTTAACCTCATCCCAAAGACTTTCAACCTCAGTTATATTATACTCTCTTATTTCAGTAATTGACTTTTCTTTATAAACTAGTTTGCCATTTTTAAATATTTGCTCAGTTAATTTTCTTAATTTATAATTTTTTACAAGTTTTTCTTTTCTTACTTCAAGAGGATCAAATAATAAATATGGTTTACTTTCATCAATTATTTCACCATATAGAGTTATTAAATCCGCAAATGCTTTATTTTTTTCATCATAAAATCTGTAAACTTCTTTAAAGCCTGGAATGGTTGTTTTTACTATTGTATCTGATATTTTAATTTTTGGAACTTGTATGCCATCTTTATAAATTGCTGAAAGCTTATAAACCCCTCCAAAAACAGGACTTGATTTTGATGTAATAAGTCTTTCGCCAACACCATATAAATCAACCCTAGCGCCTTGTTCTTTTAACTCTTTTATTATATATTCATCAAGTGAATTTGAAATAATTATCTTGCAATCAATTAAATCTGCATCATCTAACATTTTTCTTGCCTTCTTAGATAAATAAGAAATATCACCAGAATCTATTCTAATACCTTTAAGTTTTAGGTTATTTTTTTTAAGATATTCATTATATAGTCTAATTGCATTAGGTATACCAGATTTTATTGTGTTATAAGTATCAACAAGTAGCACAATATCATTAGGATAGGTTTTTGAATAGGCTAAAAATGCATCATATTCACTAGGAAATGCACAAACATATGAATGAGCCATTGTCCCAAGTGCTGGTATTTTATACTTATAATCAGAGTAAGTTATGCTTGTTCCACATACTCCTGCAATATATGCCGCTTTTGAGCCAAGAATTGCTGCCTCCACACCATGTGCCCTTCTTGCACCAAATTCCATAACTTTGCTAGGATAGGCTGCTCTTACAATTCTTGATGCTTTTGTTGCAATTAGTGATTGATGATTTAGAAGACTCAATAAATAAGTCTCAATTATTTGACACTCAATTATTGGAGCCTTTATAGTTATTATTGGCTCATTTGGAAAAACTACGCTTCCTTCGGGAATTGCATAAATATCACCTGAAAATTTAAAATTACTTAAATAATTTAAAAATTCCTTAGAAAAAATTTTTTTACTACTAAAATAATTTATTTCATCTTTACTAAATTTTAAATTTTTAATATACGAAATAAAATCACTTAAACCACAAGTAATAGAAAATCCTGCGTTGTCAGGATTTTCCCTATAAAAATAATCAAAACAAGCAATAGTATCTTTCATGCCACATAAAAAATAACTATTAGCCATTGTAAGCTCATAATAATCTATCATAAGTGAGTATTCCATATAATCTCCTTTTTATAAATACATATTCTATTATACTAGATATATTTTATATATCAAATATATCTATAATGTGTTATTGTTTACTAAACAATTATTTAGATAAATTTTCTAAACTTATAATAAGTTTATTAAAATCTCCTGTTAAGATAAAGTCTTTTTTTATTCCTTTATAATTAAATTTATCTTTTAAATAATTTGAAATGTGCATTTTAAACTTCAAAATTGCTGTTTTTTCACCATATATTTTTTGCATAAGATTAAAATGTTTTTTAATAAGATTTATTAAATCATCTAAATCAAAATAAAAATCTTTTCCTATTTCTTTTTCAATTATTTCTTTAAATAAAAAAGGTCTTCCAATAGTAGCACGTCCAATCATTAAAGCATCACAGTTAGTATATTCTAAAACTTTTTTAGCAGTTTTATAATCTTTTATATCACCGTTTGCGATTACTGGTATGTTTACATTTTCTTTTACTTTTTTAATTAAATCATAACTTGCAAAACCTGAATAAAGCTGTTTGACAGTTCTTCCATGAATTGCAATTGCCTTTGCACCTGCAAGTTCAATCTTTTTAGCAATTTCTAAAACATTTAAATTATTTTCATCAAGACCTAATCTTACTTTTACCGTAACTGGCTTTTTAACAGATGATACTATATTTTTTACGAGATTATAAACTTCATCTGGGTCTTTTAACCAATAAGACCCAGCCTTACTTTTTCTAGCAATTTTAGGAACAGGGCACCCCATATTTATATCAATAATATCAACATAATCTTGCTTGTCAAGGTATATCGCAAGCTCTTTTAAATAATTTATATCACTTCCAAAAATTTGTACGGAATATGGTCTTGTGTCATCATTTTTAATAAGAGTAAAAGTCTTATCGTTTTTATAGTGATAGGCGTGATCTGAGACCATCTCAGATACAACTAAAGATGCTCCATAACCTGCACAAATACTTCTAAAAGCAAGATCGCTAACTCCTGCCATTGGAGCAAGAATTAGTCTATTTTTTAATTTAATATTTCCTATTTTTATCTCATCACTTAATTTTTTCAAGATTTAATTGCTCCAATTTCTTTAAGCATTTTATATACTCTATCCTTTGGTAGGCCAGACACGCTATAAATATCGCCATCTAAAAAATTAACAAATTCCTTTGCCACGCCTTGAATTTCATAACTGCCTGCTCTTCCCATTGCCTCACCAGTTTTTATATAGTTTTTTATTTCGATATCTGATAAATTTTTAAAAAAAACCCTTGAACTATCGGAAAATATATAAATTTTTCTATTATGAATAATACATACACCAGTATACACAAAATGATAATTATTAGAAAATTTTTTAAGCATTTTAAATGCATCAAGTTCATCTTTTGGTTTCCCATAAAACTTGTTATTAAAATATACTAAAGTATCTGCTGCAATAATAGTTGCATCTTTATTTTTATCATATATTGCTGATGCTTTTCCAAATGCTATTTTTTTAACTCTTTCATCAGGATTTAAATCACAAACAGAGAGCTCATCAAAACTGCTTACGCAAACACTAAAATCAAGATTTAGCTCTTCTAAAATTTCTTTTCTTTTTTTTGAACCACTTGCAAGAATTAACATTTAATCACCTAACATATTTATTTTAGCACTATTTTTTATAAGATGTTTTTTAAATAATTTTTCAATTTAAAATATACATAAAATAAGTAAAAAATTCCAATATTTATTTTTTATAAAAACCACAAATTTACATTTTTATTAAAATTCCAATTGTTTTTTTTAAACCTACTTTCTTTGTGATAGAATAAAGCAAAAAGGAGGATGAAATAATGAAATTAAGAGAAAATAGATCTGGTCTTCTAGCATTTTTAATAAGTTTACTTACTTTTGGTATTTTTAATATTGTTCAGGCATTTCAAATTGCAAATGAGGCAAATATTACTTGCACATCTTATGATAACAAACATACTAAAAACCCATTACATGCATTTTTAATTTCTCTATTGCTTAATTTAGTGGGTGTTGGTTGGATTTACTGGTTGATTTATAAATATAACATTATTCAAAGAATGGAAAACTTCACAAGAAAAAGTGGAGAAAAACCTAAATTAACTGCTACTAATTGGCTTTTAAGTTTATTTTTAGGTGTATTTACTTTATTTATCTGGCCTCTTGTTAACTATTTCAAAAAATATGCATTATGGAATCAAACTAATAGAATTTATAACGCTAGTAAATAAAGCTTATTAATTTAACATAAATCTTGGGCTATAAAAAACAAATTAACTACTTGTTTTTTTATAGCCTTTTTATTTAATATATAAATACCAAAAAAGCAAAATCGGTAAATTATGGTATAATAAGTTAGAAAATATGAAAGAGGAATTTTATAATTTTTACAAAACTTTAGATGGTATTATAGATAAAAAAAATGATGTTTTAGTTGTTTCTTTAAGTGGTGGAGTTGATTCGATGGTTTTAACTGAGCTACTTATTAAAAAGAACTACAATATCATATGTGTTCACTTTAATCATAAAAAGCGAAAAGAATCTGATGTTGAAGAAGAATACATTAAAAAATACTGCAAACTTAATAATATACTACTTGAAATATATATTGTAGAAATTACAAATCCTAAAAATTTTCAAAGTGATGCCCGATCTTTTAGATACGAAAAATTAAAAGAAGTATGTAAAAAATATAATACCAAATATATTCTTACAGCTCATCATTTTGATGATTTATTTGAGACAATAATTTTCAAACTTTTAAGAGGATCTAGTATAAAAGGATATAGTGGAATTAGTATTGTAAATAAGAGTTTTGATGATTTTATATTCCTTCGTCCACTTATAAATTATGAAAAAATAGAACTTGAAAATTATGCAACTAAAAATAAAATTAAATACTTTACCGATAAGTCTAATTTTAGCCTTTCTTACACAAGAAATAAAATAAGACATCTTGTTATACCAGATATTAAAAAAATAAAAAATAATTTAAAAGAACAAGTTATTGGATATAGTAAAAAATTAAATAATGCCTATAATTTTATAAATAATGTAGCATCATCTTTCATAAGTAAATATAGCGATAAATTTATAATATCTGATTTTATAAAATTAGATATTTCTATAAAAGAAGAAGTTATAGCAATAATATTAAATAAGTATAATTTAAAAGTTAAATATAATTTAATAAATGAAATAATAAAAGATATTGAAAATAATAAACCCAACATTATCAAGAAAATTAAAAATATCTTATTTATAAAGGAGTATGAAGACTTTTATTTTAAAACTATTAGTATAGAAAATAATATAGATAGTTTTATAATAAAAGAGTATGAAAAAAATAATAATGAGATTATTTCATATTCAAAAAATGATTTAAATTTTAAAATGCCAATGGGTGTAGTTAAATATAATAATGAGATTAAACTACCACTTATAGCATTTAAAAATAAAGAAAATAATAATATAGTTTTAAACTATCCATTCGGCAGAAAGAAACTTTCTAGACTTCTAATAGATAGAAAAGTCCCAAAAGAAAAAAGAAATAATATATGGATTGTAAAAGATAAAAATAATAATATTTTATGGATTCCTAAACTATATTTAAACCAGACATTAAAAGGAGATAATAAAATATATTTAAAATATGAGGAAGAAAATGATAAATAAAATAATTGATAAAGTCTTGATTTCTAAAAGTAAAATTAATAAGATAAATAAAAAACTAGCAAAGCAAATTGAAAAAGACTACAAGGATAAAGAATTTATTATGATTGGTCTTTTAAAAGGGTGTTTGCCTTTTTTAAGTGATTTATCTAAACTTATAAATCTTGATTTTGAAATATATTATATGGATGTATCAAGTTATAAAGGCTTAAAAAAAGAACGAGATGATATTTTAATTAACCTTGATTTAGACAAAGACCTTGATATAAAGGGAAAGAATATTTTAATTGTTGAAGATATTATTGATAGCGGAAATACACTATATACAGTTAAAGAAATGCTTGAAAAAAGAGGGGCTAGCATAAAAATTGCTACTTTACTAGATAAACCAAGCAATCGAATAAAGAATATATCTGCTGATTATGTTGGAATTAAAATACCTAATTTATTTGTTCTTGGTTATGGGCTTGATTATTTACAAAAATATAGAAATTTACCATATGTTGGAACAATAAATAAAAAATATCTTAAGGAGGATAAATGATATGCAAGAACCTAAGAGACAGAAAAAAATATCAATATTTTGGATAATAATACTTTTTATAGTAGTATCAATCGGAGTATTTTATTTTATATCTAAATTTACCAAACCATCTGTTCATGAATATAAAAACTATGGAGAACTTATAGATGATTTTAAAAATGGTAGAATTTACAAAGATCCTAAAAGTGGACGAGTTAGCGCTTATATAAAAGATTCTGGTGTTGCTGGATTTTCTATTGTTTATGGACGTTTTACAAATGATCCAAAAAATAAAGGAAAATTTAATAGCGATAAAGATAAAGATAAATTTGGTAAAACTTTTAAACTTACGCTTACTTTAAGTCAATATAATAAATTTTATGAAGAGTTAAAAAACGAAAAAATACAAGATGAAAATAAACCAATTTTTGAAGCGGTTCCACCAAGACCATCAGTTTTTGGCATAATACTACAACTTCTACCAATCATTTTAATTGGAGCGCTTATAATTTTAATGATTAAAAAAATGCGTGATATGCAAGACCAAGGACCTGAAATATCTAAAACAAGTGCAAAACTTTCAAAAGAAAAAGCAGTTGGATTTGATGATGTTGCTGGTGCTGATGAAGAAAAACAAGAACTTGTCGAAGTAATTGACTTTTTAAAAAATCCTAAAAAATACCGTGATATCGGTGCAAGAATACCAAAAGGTATACTGCTTGTCGGACCTCCTGGAACTGGTAAAACTCTTCTTGCAAAAGCAGCAGCAGGCGAGGCTAATGTTCCATTTTTTTCAATAAGTGGATCAGATTTTGTTGAGATGTATGTCGGTGTTGGTGCTTTAAGAGTTAGAAATTTATTTAAAGTTGCAAAACAAAATTCACCTTGTATTATTTTTATAGATGAAATAGATGCAGTAGGTAGACAAAGAGGAGCAGGTTTAGGTGGAGGTCATGATGAAAGAGAACAAACCCTTAACCAACTTCTTGTTGAAATGGATGGCTTTTCTCCTAATTTAGGAATTATTATAATGGCTGCCACAAACAGACCAGATGTATTAGATCCAGCCCTTTTAAGACCTGGTAGATTTGACAGACAAGTTACAATAAGTCTTCCAGATGTAAACGGTAGAACAGCAATTTTAAAAGTTCACTCTAAAAATAAAAAATTTGAAGAAAATATTAACTTTGAAAATATCGCATATCGTATTCCAGGTTTTTCAGGAGCCGATATTGAAAACTTACTAAATGAGGCTGCACTTCTTGCTGCCAGAGATAATAGAAAAATAATAAATGAAAATGATATCGACGAAGGAATCGATCGTGTGATGATGGGACCTGCTAAAAAATCTAGAAAATATACACCTGAGGAAAAACTTCGTGTTGCATTCCATGAAGCAGGACATACCGTTATAGGATTAAAAGTTGAAGATTCTAATGTTGTTCAAAAAATAACTATTATTCCTCGTGGACAATCAGGTGGCTATAATTTAATGGTTCCAAGAGAAGAAACTTACTTTTCAACCAAAGAATCACTTCTTGCAACAATTACAGGATATCTTGGCGGTAGAAGCTCAGAAGAAATAGCACTTGGTTCAATTTCTAATGGTGCACATAATGATTTTGAAATTGCTACAAAAATTGCTCGTGCTATGGTTACAGAATATGGTATGAGTAATCTTGGAACAGTTCAATATGAAAAAAATCAAGGTAGTGTTTTTCTTGGTAGAGATTATCTTAAAGAAAAAGACTTCTCAGATCAAGTAGCACTTGAAATAGACCGTGAGGTAAGAAGTATTATTGATACATGTCATGATAAAGCAAGAAAAACATTAAAAGATAATTTAGAACTACTTTGCAATATTACAAAATATCTTTTAATTGCTGAAACTATTAACAAAAGCGATATTGAACAAATTTATCAAACAGGAAAACATGAAAAATTTGATGAAAAATTAAAATCATATCTTGAAAGATTAGAAAAACTAACAGACGATGAAAAGAAAAAAGATGTTTTAACTTTATTTGAAAACATTAAAGAAAAACTATTAAAGAAAACAAATAAAAAGGATGAGACTAAATGAAAAGAGAATTTAGTGATCAAGAGCAGGTAAGAAGAAATAAAATTGAAGAGTTAAAAAAATTAGGTGTTGAGCCTTTTGGAAAAGCATTTAAGGCTAAAAATAGTGCCAGTGAAATTATTAGTAAATATCAAAAATACTCTAAGGCAAAACTTGAAAAAGAACACATTATAGTATCTATTGCAGGTAGAATAGTATTAAAAAGAGGTCAAGGAAAAGCTGGATTTATGCACATTAAAGATGGCAGTTCTAAAATCCAAGTATATATGAGATGTGATAATTTATCTAAAAAGGATTTTGCCACTTGGAAGTTATCAGATCTTGGAGATATTGTTGGTGTAAGTGGATATTTATTTAGAACAAACACAGGTGAGCTAACAATACACGTTGAAAAATACACACATCTTTCAAAAGCCTTAAAACCACTTCCTGAAAAATTTCATGGTCTTCAAAATATTGAAGAGGGAAGAAGAAAACGCTACCTTGATTTAATAACAGATGATAAGAGTTATCAAACAGCCATAATAAGAACAAAAACAATAAGAGCATTTCAAGAGTTTTTTGATAATAAAGGCTATATTGAGGTTGAAACTCCAATCCTTCAGTCAATTTTAGGTGGAGCTAATGCCAGACCATTTAAAACCCATCATAATGCTTTACATATGGATTTTTATCTAAGAATAGCAACAGAAATTGCTCTTAAAAAATTAGTTGTTGGTGGAATAAATAAAGTTTATGAAATAGGCAGACTTTTTAGAAATGAAGGAATGGATAGTATGCACAATCCCGAATTTACTACAATTGAGGCTTATTCTGCATTCGATCAAATGCCTGATGTAATGAAAACTATCGAAAAGGCTTTTAAATTTGTCGTTAAAAAAGTACTTGGCAAAACCGAAATAGTTTATCAAGACTTTAAAATTGATTTTTCAAAACCATTTAAAAAAGTACATATGGTTGATGCAATAAAAGAAAAAACAGGAATCGATTTTTTCGAAATAAATGATTTTAACACAGCATGTGAGATTGCAAGTAAACATCATATAGAAGTTGAAAAACACTTTAAAATTGGTCATATTATTAATGCTTTTTTTGAAAAGTACGTTGAGCAAACACTTCTTCAGCCAACATTTGTTTATGGTCATCCACTTGATATATCACCACTTGCTAAGAAAAATAAAGATAATCCTAATTTTACAGATAGATTTGAAATGTTTATTTTAGGTAGCGAGTATGCAAATGCTTACAGTGAGTTAAATGATCCAATAGACCAAGAAGAAAGATTTATAGAGCAAGTAAAAGAAAAAGAAAAAGGAAACGAAGAAACTGTTGAAATGGATTATGATTTTATAGAAGCACTAGAATATGGTCTTCCTCCAACAGGTGGTCTTGGAATTGGTATTGATAGATTTATAATGCTTTTAACTGATTCCAAAAGCATTCGTGATGTCATTTTATTTCCACATCTAAAAGAAAAAGAATGATTGAAAATTTTAATAATAACTGGAAAATTATAAAAGATAACAAAAATAAACTAAGACCATATCTTAGCAATTTTTGTATTGATAATTTAGACGATGTTTTTCTACCAGATGATCAAAGCATAAAAAATGATTTTAACAAAAAGTGCATTGGGCAAAATGAGGTCGCATGTCTTGATGGTGGAATTTATTGGTATATAAAAGATTTTTATATAGATGATTTAGAAAAAACTTACTATATAAAATTTCTTGCAGCATATATGAATAGTAAAGTCTATATAAATGATGATTTTATCTCGGACCATCCTAACGGCTATACACCTTTTATATATAATATAAGTAAATATCTAAAACCCGGAAAAAATAGAATATCTGTAAGGGTAGAAAATATAATGCCTTCTTCAAGATGGTATACAGGTGTTGGAATTTATCAAGATTGCTACTTATATAAAGTTGATAACTTGCATTTTGACTTAAAAACAAGTCTTATTACTACCCCAAGACTAAGACAAACTATTTTAAGTGGTAATGTTAAAGTTAATATTAAAAACACAATAATAAATGACTATAACATAGATAAAAAATTCAAAATCAAATATGAATTACTTGATTTTAATAAAACTAAAGTAAATGAATTTTTATCTGATAATGTATATGAAGTATCAAATAATTCTACACTTGATATAGAAAATGAATTTATAGTAGGAAATATAAAGTTGTGGGATTTAGATAATCCTAATTTATACTATATAAAAACTTATATCCTAAATTTAGATGATAGCATAATTTGTACTGAGGAAATAATTTATGGATTTAGATATTTTAATTTTGAAAAAGATGGCTTTTATCTAAATGGTATAAAAACTAAAATAAACGGTGTATGCTTACATCACGATAACGGGATGCTTGGAACAATTCAAGTAAAAGAAGCAATTTATAGAAAGTTAAAAAAACTAAAAGAAATAGGCGTAAATGCAATTAGATCATCACATAATATGGCATCAGATCTTATGGTTTATTATTGTGATTTATTAGGAATACTTCTTTTAGACGAATTTGGCGATACTTGGTATAAGTCTAAAAAAGAATACGATTATGCAAGGTTTTTTAATCAAATAGCAACCGATCCTAAAAATAAAAATGGTGATACATGGGGTGTTTTTGATTTAAAAGAAATGATAAACAGAGATAAAAATCATCCATCAGTTTTTATGTATAGTCTTGGTAATGAGTTATACGAGGTTCTAAATCCAGATGATGAGGCTATCAAAGTATGTAAAACTTTAATTAGCACAGTTAGAGAAATTGATAAAATAAGACCTATAACTATTGCAAGCAATTCTTATCAAGATGAATATAATATTAAAAAAGATAAGATATCTAAACTTCTTGATGTTGTAGGATTAAATTATTCACAAAAAAATATCGGTGAAATTATTAAAAATAATCCTGATTTTATATTTTGTGGAACTGAGGTATCATCTTGTGTAAAATCACGTGGAGTTTATATTGATACCAAAAATAATAATAAAGTAGATATTACAGATAATAAAAATCTAAGAGATAAATTTTTTCTAAATTCATATGGGACAGACATCCCAAAATGGGGGGATACTGCGTCAGAATGTATAAAATACTACTTTGAAAATAAAAATTATTTAGGTGATTTTATCTGGTGTGGATTTGACTATTTAGGAGAACCTACACCATGGCTTAATGATAAAAATGCTCCTTGTATAAGTTCTTATTTTGGTCTTTTTGATCTTTTAGGAGAAAAAAAAGATGAGGCTTATCTTTATGAATCATATTGGAAAAAAGACTATATTCTTCATGTTCTACCGCATTGGAATTTTAATTGTGAAGATATTAAAAAAATATCATGCTATGGAACAACAATAAAAAATAATATTCCTATAAGAGTATATACTAATTATCCATCATGTGAAATTTTTCTAGATGATAAAAGTTATGGGAAACTTACATACGATATTAAAAAAATAAATAATAAACTATCATATATGCACAAATATAATAATTGTTATCTTGAATGGATTGTTCCATATGATGAAAATAAAAAAGTAAAAGTCATAGGATATGATGAAAAAAACAATCCAAAAGAAGTAAAAATCTTTGAAAGAACAAAATCTGAAGATAAGATAAAACTAACTCTTGATTATCCGATGGATGATGCAGATATATTTTTTATTAAGTTTGAAATATTAGATAAGTTTAATAATATAAATAAAATATCTGATTTATTAGTTAATTTTTCCATAGATGGTAATGGTATAATTTTAGCGCTTGATAATGGTAATAATACAAAATGGGATAAATTTTACCAAAACAAAAAGATTGCTAAAATTAACTGCTTTAATGGCTGTGGTATAATTGTTGTAAGAAAGAATACAAAAGATATGATAAAACTAATTGCGCAAAATAAAAAACTTGCTAATCCGATTAGCGAGATAATATTTTAGTAGGTGATCAAATGAAAAAAATAAAATATTTTGTTCTATTTTTCTTTTTACTTATTCAACTTTTTTTTCTAACAAGTTGTCAAAGTGAATTTACAATAACTTTTAAAAATAATGGCGGTGTATATCATGAGCCATTAAAATTAAAAAGAGGAGCATATTTAAAAAGAGAAATAGAAAGAAGAAATTTGAAATTTAAATATGCTGATGATACAAAATACCTTGCGTATTTACAAGTTTCAACTGAGGCTGTAAAAGGAGTTTTGGAACTTGATGATAATTATAGAGTATATAATGATTTAAATGTTAGTCCTTTTTTAGTGTCTAAAAAGGAAACTTCAACCGTTCACTACGACACACTTGGAGGAGATAAAATTCTTCCTTCAATATGTGCTAATAACTATCGTAGTGTTGAAAAATCAGAAATACCAACCAAGAAAGGTTATGTTTTTACAAACTGGGAATATAATGGAAAAGAATTTGACTACACACAAAGTTTTTTCAAAGATAAAGATGGAAAAGTTATAAATCATATTACTTTAACTGCAAGATGGGTAAAAAGGAGAAATACTGTAAAAGTTAAATTTGATCTTTCCAAAATTTATAAGATCAAAGATACTATTTACAAAGAACAAAATCTAGTCGTTACAACTGTTTGGAGAAACAAATCACGAAATCCTGAGAAAGAACAACTTTTCTATGATTATTTTTATATTGAAAAAAATGGAAAATGGAAACTAGAATATCCAAGCGCTGAACTTTTATATCATAAATTTTTAGGATTTGAAGCAGATGGCAAAATAATTGATTTTAAAACACATATATTTAAAAAAGATACTATCTTAAGACCTGTATTTGAGGTTTTCCCAAGATATAAAATCAATCTTGATACAAATGGTGGTGAAGAACTTAGCTCCTATGAGCTTTATAAAGGTCAAAGCCTACATGATATTAAGGTATACAGTCTACCTAAGCCAAAAAAGCAAGGGTCAAAATTTGTTAAATGGGTTGATAAAGATGGAAAAGCTGTAGATAACCTTCAAAAAAAAGCAGTAGAAGATACAACCTATTATGCTGTTTGGACTGATGAAAATAACTTATTAGTTCATTTTAAAGGAACAAATCTTAGTGATATTATTGTTAAAAAGGGCGATAAAATACCAAAGCCTGAACTTACTGAAAAAGTAAACCAAGTATTCTTCGGTTGGCTTAAAGATGGAAAGTTTTTTGATCTTGATACTCCTATTTTAGAAGATACAACAATTGAACCATTATACAAAGATTTTGCTGATGTATTTGATTTAAAAGAAGTATCTTATGAAGGTAAAAGAGGTATTGGTATAACAGGATATAAATTAAATAATATTTATTCTTATTTAAAAATTCCAGAAAAATTTAATGGAATTGATGTCATTGCTCTTCTTGGTGATGGCTTTTATGGATACACAAAACTTGAAAAAATAGATTTTCCAAAAACTATGAAATTCTTTAATTCTATTAGAGTTTTTGAAAAAACAAAATGGCTTGAAAGAAACTTTTTAACAGGAGTTCTAGCAATTAATGGATATTTAGTTGCCATTGATAGTAATATTAAATTCCTAGACCTTACAAAAGAAGAATTCGGTGAAATTACAAACATATCTCCAAATGCATTTATAAATCATCCAAACCTTGAAGAAGTTGTTATTCCTGAAAAAATAGAAAAACTTAATGAAAGACTTTTCTATGGTTGCTTAAAATTAAAAAAAGTTAAGCTTCCAAAATCTCTTGTAGAAATAAAAGATGAAGTATTTAAAAACTGTGAAAGCCTAGAAGTTATTGAGTTATATGATTTAGAATATCTTAATAGAATTGGAAATGGCGCATTTGAAAATTGTACAAATTTAAAAACTGTCACAATGCCTCCGAATAAAAAAGTTGAATTTGGATATGACTTATTCAACAATACTAAAATTGAAAAATTTGACTCGAATGGTTTATTTATATTTGGAAAAACTCTTCTTAGAGTCTCAGAAGATGTTGAAATTATTAATATACCAGATAATGTAGAAGTTATAAACACAAAAATCTTTACATCAAATCCTGTAAATCCTAAATTAAGAGATGTAAGATTTAGCCCAAAAACTTACAAGATATGCGATTATGCCTTTTATGGGGCTAAAAAACTTGGTAATATTGACGAAAATAATCCAAGCGCAGATCCTGATAATCCAAGCATTTTTGTTATACCAAACACCGTTAGAGAAATAGGAAAATTTATCTTTGAAAAATGTGATTATATAATTGAAAGAGGAAAAGAGAAAAAGACAACTATTGTTAAAATAAATTATAAATATAAGGAAAGACCATCATCAATAAATTATAATTGGAATAAACTTGAAAATAAAAATTATAATTTTAAATATATTTGGGTACAATGGTATGATCCAGTAAGTGGAGTTGTTGAAACAGTAGCATAAAAAAGGGGCTGTAAAGAAACAAAATAAAAATTGTTTCCTACAGCCTTTTTTTCT
>CAUTNH010000021.1:0-15425 GCA_963540225.1 uncultured Acholeplasmataceae bacterium
AATATATTATTAAAAAAATAATTCCTATTAAAAACTTTTGGCAGACAGCAGAATGCGAGACACTAGCGATTCTCAGTATAAATAGTTAATCTAGATTATCCATTAAGAGGAAATCTTTTAATTTTATATAGTTATTTCACTGAAAACTTTGATTAAAGTCGTGCAAAGTTTTCTCTATACTGAAAAGTTTGTATGAAATGCTGCAAACATTTCAGTACGATTATTTATGTATTCTAAAATATAGGAGAATATTTAGTTTGAATAGTTTTATTCAATCTTTTAAACAACCAATAGGAATAACAAAAACACCATCATCTCTTTTATAGCCAAATAATCCAGCAGTTATAATTATTTTTAAATCTGGTAAATCTAATTTAGAAGTATTATTTTCATTATTATGTTTTTTAATGAGAGTCTCTAATTTACATAGATGCTCTGCAGCTTTTTCAATTTCAGATTCACCAAATTTAAATTCAATTAGAGCATATCTTCCATCTCTTAAATGAAGTACGGCATCTGACTCAAGTCCATATCTATCTCTATAGTATGAAATTCTGCCATTTAACTTGGATGAGTAAACTCTAAGATCTCTTATACATAAGGATTCAAATAAAAATCCTAATGTTTCAAAATCTTTATTAAAATATTCAGGATCAACACCCATTGCAGCAACTGCTAAAGATGGGTCGATTAAATTTCTTTTTTCACTAGATCTGATTGTATTTTTCGATCTTATTGATGGAGACCAAGCAGGTATATCATCAATAATAAATAAACTTTGTAAGGCTTCGATATATTCATAGAAAGTTGATCTTGCAATTTCATATTCTGAGATAACATCATTATAAAGTGTTTTAGGAGCTGCTGGTGAGCATATAACTCTTGAGTATGATTTTAATATTTTCTCTGCCACTAAGGGATTTCTTTTAACATTATCTATACTTGATATATCCTTATGACATATTTGATAAAATAGATCCTTTGCAATAGCCAATTTGGCATCTGCAGATTTTTTTTCAAGTGAATTAGGCCACCCACCACGGCAGATAGCAAAAATTAAATCATCAATAGATAAATCAGATTTTGTAAAATCTAATTTCTTATTATTAAATAATTCAGATAAAGAAACTTTACCATTTGATTCTTCGCTTTCATAAAGAGACATTGGGTACATAGCAAGTGTTGATATTCTACCTGTTCCTGTATGAGGGGTATCAGTTTTAACTGATGATGAACCGGTTAAAATGTATAAACCACTTTCATTTAAATCATCTACAGATTTTCTTATTGCTCCCCAAATTTTTGGTGCATCTTGCCACTCGTCAAAAAGTATAGGTTTTTCACCTAATAATAATTTGCTAGGCATTAGCTTTGCAACTGATAGATATTTTTCTCTTAAATCTTCATCTTGAAATTCAATTATAGTTTTTGCTTTTTGTTTTGCGGTTGTTGTTTTACCGCATGCTTTAGGTCCGATTATTAGTGTTGCTCCAAAGGCTTCAAGTTTTAAATCAAGTAATTCATCTGCGATTCTTTTTTTATAATTCATTATGTTCACCAATTAAATTTTAACAAAAAAATATCTATTATTAAAAAAATAAGTATTTCATCGGACAATTGGAACGCTTTTCATCGGACAATTGGAACGTTTTTTGCCGGACAATTGGAATATTAATATACTAAAATAAAAAGCTGTGAGATTTTTTCTTTCTCACGGCCTTTTTATTATTCAAATGTTTTAGGATTAGTGTATTTTGGTTTTAAAGTTATATTTTTATTATCTTTTATTTCAGTATTGTATATATTTTCCCATTCCGAAAATCCTACACCTTCAATTGCAACCGATATATACTTTCTAGGTTTTCCTAATTCATTTTCTATTATTTCTGCTATTTTTTCGGATAATCTTTCTTTTTCTTCTTTTGTAGGATTACCGATTAGTTTAATACTTACATGTGGCATATTATCACCTCTTAATATTATTTTATTCCATATAAAATTTTACTGCCTTTAATAAATAAGAATCGTGCTAGATTTTTTGATACAAATTTGCCGTTATCTGTATCTATAAGTTCAACCTTGCTATATCCCATAGCTTTTAATTTATCTCTAAACTCATAGATATTTCCATAAAGTGATTTATAGTAAATATCATGAAGAACAAATATTCCACCTTTTTTAAGTGTTCTTAGCGTTTCTAAAAGATATTTCTTTTTATCTCCTGGAATATTATGATATACAAAATTACTAACAACAGCATCAAATTCTTCATCTTTAAAATCTAGTTTTGTAGCATCACCTTTTATAAACTTGATATTTTCTAAATTATTTGCCTTAGCATTAAGTTCACATCTTTTTTGGCTATAAAATGGATATTCCTTATTCCAACGGTCTATGCTTGTAATTTTACAATTAGGATTTTTCCTTGCGCAAGATATAGAAAGTGCACCCGCTCCACATCCAACATCAAGAATAGTTTTTCCATCATCAAGCCTAACATAATCAGAAAGTCCTTCGATAATTCTTGTTGCAATAGTATTTTTATCTTTGGTATACCTAAATTGAACTCTCATAATGGATATTTTAGTAAGTAAAATTAAAAATATTATTAAAAGTAGTGAGAAAAAGACTATTAAAAAAATTCTAAGGGCAAATATTTTGATAATTTTATTAGAAAGTATGGAAAAAATAAGTAAACCTAAAAATAATATATTAAAAATAGAAACCATTGCTACAATCCATTTTGGCATCCAACTATCGTAGTCCTCTTTTATCTTTTCTTTGCTTATCATAGAAATAACCTCCTATAAAGCCACAATTTATTATAAATATATAAAAAAATAATATAATGATATTAAAAACGGGCCCAATAGGATTCGAACCTACGCATGGCAGAGTCAGAGTCTGCAGCCTTACCACTTGGCTATGGGCCTAATTAAATTATAACAAATATAGTATAGCAACATCTAAAATTATATTTATTCGAGGAGATTATTTATGAAAAAAATTGAAAATGTTCAATTTGATGAAGAAAGGGCATTATATAATTTAACTAATACTTACTTAAAAAATGTAGTATTTGCTGGTTTAAAAGATGGTGAATCTTCTTTAAAACATGCAAGAAATATTAAAGTAGAAGATTGTGAATTTTCTCTAAGATATCCAATGTGGCATACTAAAAATTATGAATTGTTAAAAGTAGGTCTTAGTGATACAGCAAGAGCACCGTTATGGTATAGTAGGTTTGGAGTAATAAAAGATTGCACTTTTAAAGGAATTAAAGCGCTTAGAAACTCAGATAATATAACTATAAATAACTGTTTTATTAAATCTGATGAGTTTGGCTGGAAGTGTAAAAATATTAAAATATATAATACCTCTATAAATTCTTCTTATATATTTTTAGATAGTAAGAATATATCATTAGATAATGTAGAAATTATTGGTAAATATACATTCCAATATATGAATAATTTAAAAATAACAAATTCCAATCTAGATACTAAGGATGCATTTTGGCATAGTAAAAATATTTTAATAAAGAATTGTACATTAAAAGGTGAATATCTTGGATGGTATTCAAATAATTTGAAGCTTATAAATTGTAAAATAATTGGAACACAGCCACTATGCTATTGTAAAAATTTAAAACTTATAAATTGCACCATGGAAAAGTGCGATTTATCTTTTGAATATTCTAGCGTAAAGGCCATAATTAATGGTGGTATAGAATCTATAAAAAATCCTAAATCTGGGATAATAAAGGCTGATTTTATAAATAATGTAGTTACAAGTGATTCTATTATTAAATCTAAATGTAAAATAATCCAAAAAAATAAAAGTCATATTTTATGACTTTTATTTCTATTTATATGTATTAAATTTTAATTGGCAGGGGTAGTAGGATTCGAACCCACTCTTGAAGTTTTGGAGACTTACGTGCTACCGTTGACACTATACCCCTTTATAAAAGAAAGGCTTGTGGCCTTTCTTTTTATTTGTTTTCTTCCTCAGTATTACTTTCTTTTGATTTTTCTAAATTATCATTATTTTCACTATCTGTGTTTTCTACTAATTCGTTTTCATCTTTTAATTCAGTAAAATCAGCATCTTGAATATTTTCTTTGCTTTCTTCTTTTTCAGCTTTTTTAGCAGCACGAGTTTCTTTTACTTTTTTCATTACAATTTTATGAAAGAATAAAAAGTATGTAGCAGTTAGAACAAGTAGTATAACAACTGTTATTGTAAGAGCAGGTATTGTATTAAATTCGTTTAAACATCTATTTAAATTAAGTTTAACAAAATTTTTAGTAGCGCCTTCTTTTGGTAAAATTGGAGTTTCATCAGTTCCTTTTTCTTTTGAAACTAGGCTAGCATTTTTTATATCTTCATCTGATAATTTATAAACATCATGTGATAAATTCAAATCATTAAATTTAACTAATGATTTAGAATTAGTTTTATCATCACCTTTTGAAATTGTAACAAGATCAACTAATTTTGCGTCATCACTATTTGCTTTTTCAACAGTATCTTCATCAGCATATGTAATTCTAATATTTTCTATTTCAGAGTATTTATTATCTTTATAGGTTTTACCTTTTTCGGCAAGTAAAGAGCCTAAATCATCAAGATATAATGGATTAGAAGGATTTATAATGCTGTTTACGATATTAGCATTTTTATTTTTTTCTTTTGCTTTAGTGTCTGTTAATAAAAGTGGGTATGGTTTTGAAAATTCAAAATGTATTTTAAATATGTGTCGTTTAAAACTATCTTCAGCTTTAAATTTTTTATCAAAGATACTTAATTCTTTATTTTTTCCACGGAATGTAAGATCTGTGTATTTGTATGTTTTATCTTCTTGTAGTATACCGTGTTTAAAACTTTCAAAATATGCTAAAAATCCATGTCTTGTATTTTTACCAGGGATTGCAAATTGATAAATTGCTAAATCAAAAGTTAATATGTTTGCAGGTTTTTTACCATCTTTTGTATAATCGCTTTCTTTAACAGAATATCTTTTAATTGATACTGTGTTTAAAATTCCTCCACGAAGCGCAATTCCTTCAAGAAGATATCTTGCATGATATGCGTCTGATTTTTTTATTTCTTCTACTGTTGGTGTAGGTGTTGTTGTACCTGCTTTTTTATACCATTCTGTAACATATTTTGCTTGGTATTTTCCTTTCCTACCATCAACTGTTTTAATTCCTATTTGTACAGTTATAAATAAAGCAAGCGCAGAATATAGTATATATCCTAATATTCTCATTATTAAATTTCTTTTCATTTTATCACAACCTATGTTAAATATAATAACAAAAATAAGTATTTTTGTAAAGTATAATAGTTGAGTTTTTATCTTTAAATACAAAAAAAAATCACTTTATGATATAATAAATTTTGCTAGTTTATATATGGCGGCCTTGGCGAAGTGGTTAACGCACCAGATTGTGGCTCTGGCACGCATGGGTTCAACTCCCATAGACCGCCAAAATGACATAGGCCCATAGCCAAGTGGTAAGGCAACAGACTTTGACTCTGTCACTCGTTGGTTCAAATCCAGCTGGGCCTGTATTTTTAATAATAGGAAATAATTTTAAGAATTTTAATTATTTTTGTTATAATTTATATTGTTTATTAAGTTTTAAGGGGTGTTTTAAAATGAATAAAAAAATTCAACCAGAATATAATATAGCAACTGTTACATGTTCTACATGTGGCAATACTTTTAAAGTTGGTTCAACTAAATCAGATATTAAAGTTGATACATGCTATAATTGCCATCAATTTTATACAGGTGCGCAAAGCCAAGCACAAGCAACAGGAAGAGTTGAAATTTTTAACAAAAAATTTCAAGCAGGTGAAAAGGCTAAAAAAGAGATGGTAAAAAGAACCAAAGCTAAAGAAGAAAGAGAAAAACAAAGAGAAGAAGAAAAACCTAAAAAAGTATCTAAGGTTATAGATATTAACAAAAAAACTTCTGAGCCTAAAAAAACTGTTAAAAAAGAGACAGTAAAAAAAACTGAGGCTAAAAAAGAGGTAGCATCTAAAAGTGTAAAACGTGATAAATAGTAATTATCACGTTTTTTAAAAATTATGGATGCCTTAATAAAAAAACTTATAACATTTGCAAAAAAAACAAATCCAGCAGATATTCCGATTTCTGCAATTATAATTGATGAAAATAATAAAGTTCTTTCAATAGCAAGAAATATTAAAGAAAAATATCACAATCCAATAGGTCATGCAGAAGTTGAAGCAATAAAAAAACTTACTAAAAAACTTAAATCTAATTATCTTAATAACTACACAATTATTACAACTCTAGAACCGTGTCCAATGTGTTATTTTTTAATACTTGAGGCAAGAATTAAAAAAATAATCTATCTTGCAAAAGATTATAAAAAAGGCTTTTTAAATGGATATGTTAACTATTTTGATTTGACTAATCCTAAAATAAGACCAGAAGTTATCTATATTGAGAATTTAGAAGCATCCAATATAATTAGTTCATTTTTTAAGAAATTACGATAATTTTAATTAAGCATCGCTATTCAAGTAGAATCTGTGAACCTGGTCAGGCCTTGACGGGAGCAGCCATAAGCAATCATTTTATTGTGGATAGCGATGCTTAATTAAAATTATAAAAGGAGAATATATGAAAGTTAATTATAAAATCTTCCAAAAATTAAATCGTGAACCTGATATTGTTCAAGATATCAAAGGTAAAAAATATAAAATTTATCTTTCAAATGACGATGAACAAAATAACATTTTAAAAAATCAAGTTACATCAATTTTTACAAGTAATAATATTGAATATAGAGTTTTAGTTGAAAGAAAAGCATATGAGTATAAAATTAATAAATTATACTATGAAAAGAATTTAAATGAGGTAAGAATTAACTTTGTTGAAAAAGTTACAAAACTTCAAAGATGTTCATTATTTTTTGTAATGCTTCCAGTATCAATTATTTTAATTATTGCAGTAAGTTTAATACTTGCACTTAATAGTAAAATAAAAAATGCTGGTGGTGCAAATGATTCAATATGGCTTATTTCAAGTTTAATGGCACTTGTTTTTTCTATAAGTATTAGTATAAATAAATTTATTAAGTTTAAAGTAAATAAATATTCTTCTGAGATGGAAAGTAAAATTGAAAATATTTTAGGTAAAGATAGATTAAATGAGCTATCTAAATCTATTGAAGAATATAATCAATTAAAAAATAATTTAGCCAAAGAGAAATTAAATAAAATAGATGATGACAAAAAAACGAGTTAACTCGTTTTTTTTATTTTGGAGTATAATAAATAAAGTGAATAAAATAAAATATGATGCAATAGTTGTTGGCGCAGGACATGCGGGTTCTGAGGCTTGTAATATATTGTGTAAGCAAAATTTAAAAACACTTCTTATAACAATTAGCAAAGATAAAATTGCCTCTTTGCCATGCAATCCTGCAATGGGGGGACCTGCTAAGGGAATTTTAATTAAAGAAGTGGATGCTCTTGGTGGGCTAATTGGAATATGTTCTGATATTTCGTGTATTCAAAAAAGGGTGCTTAATGAATCAAAAGGTCCAGCAGTTTGGGCTTTAAGAATGCAAATAGATAAAAATATCTATCCTAAAAATATGCTTAATCTTCTTTTAAAAAATAAGAACTTAGATATTATTGAAGGTATTGTAGATGATCTGATATTAGAAAATAATAAAGTAGTTGGTGTGGTATTAGAAAGTGGAGAAAAATATTATTCAAAAGGAGTAGTAGTTACAACTGGTACATATTTAAAAAGCCATATTCTAATTGGTAGTGAAGTTCAAAACTTTGGTCCTGACGGTGATAGAACAAATCATAATTTAAGCAATAATTTAAAAAAATATGGATTTGAAATAACAAGACTTAAAACAGGGACACCACCTAGGATAATATCTTCCACTATTGATTTTACAAAAGCCATAATGCAGGAAAGTGATGAAAGAAATTTATTTTTTTCATATGATAATAAGAATTTAAAAGATAATAAGTTTAAGCCTGTAAACTGTTATATTAGTAAAACAACACTTAAAACAAAAGATGTAATAATATCTAATATTTCTAAATCTCCAATTTATTCGGGTAAAATTGAAGGTGTTGGGCCAAGGTATTGTCCTAGCATTGAAGATAAAATTATGAGATTTAGTAATAAAGATACTCATCAAATATTTTTAGAACCGGAAGATAAAGAATTTAATTTAACATATCCGCAAGGATTATCATCTAGTATGCCAAGGGATGTGCAAAAAAAGTTTGTAAGAAGTATCCCAGGATTTGAAAATGCCAAAATTAAAAGATATGGATATGCTATTGAATATGATGGTATAAATCCGATTGAATTAAAGGCATCGCTTGAGACTAAAAAAATAGAAAATCTTTTTTGTGCAGGTCAGATAAATGGAACAAGTGGATATGAAGAAGCAGCAGCGCAGGGGATAATTGCAGGAATTAATCTTGGATTAAAATTAAAAAACAAAGAGCCTTTAATTTTAAAAAGATATGAATCATATATTGGAGTTTTAATTGATGATTTAATTACAAAAGGTGCAAAAGAACCATATCGTATGCTTACATCAAGGGCTGAATATAGACTAATTTTAAGAGATGATAATGCAATTTTTAGGCTTAGACCATATGCTATTAAATATAACTTAATTGATAACTTAAAGGCTAGTGAATTTTTAAATGTATTAAATAATATACTTGATGCAAAAAAATATTTTAAAGACACTTTCTTATATCCGAAAGATATTAATAATATTTTATTAGATAATAATTTATCTAGGTTAAATAATAAGATAAGCCTTGAGGAATTTATTAAAAGACCTGAGATAAATTTAGAAAATATTAAAAAGATAATTAATCTTAATTATTCTGATGAGGTATTAAATGAAGTTATAATTGATTTAAAATATGATGGTTATATCAAAAAAGAAGAAGAGCAAATCAAAAAAATGAAAGCATTAGAAAATTTATATCTTGGTATAAATTTTGATTATAAGAAAGTTAAAAATTTAGCATCTGAGGCAAGAGAAAAACTTGAACAAATAAAACCTGAAACTCTAGGTCAGGCCTCAAGAATACTTGGAGTAAATCCAAGTGATATATCAATTTTAATGATTTATCTAAAGGCTATAAAGGGAGTTATTAAAAATGATTGAAGAATTTAAAAAATACCTTTTAGATAATTTTAATAATATTGATAATCTAGATGATAAATTAAAAAAGTTAAATGATTATTATCTATTTTTAATTGATTATAATAAAAAAATAAATTTAACTAGGATAACAGATGAAGAAGATGTTTACTATAAACATTTTTTAGATAGCCTAATTCCTTTTAAAAATATAAAATTAGATGGTAAAAAATTATTTGATATTGGGAGTGGCGCAGGTTTTCCAGGGGTTGTTCTTGCAATATTTAATCCTTATCTTAAAGTAATCTTATGTGAGTCTATAAATAAAAAAGCAGTCTTTTTAGATAATCTTATAAAACATCTTAAATTAGAAAATGCTCTGGTATATACTGGTAGGGCGGAAGATTACCATAAAATAAGCAAAAATAAATTTGACTATATAACCGCAAGAGCGGTATCTAGTATTGATAATTTGTTAAAGTATTCGGTTAATCTCGTAGATAATAATTCAACAGTTATCCTTTATAAAGGATTAAATTATCAAGATGAATTAAAAGAAGTTAAAACTCAAAAGTTTTTATTAAAGGCAAAAATAGATTTTAATTTACCTAAGGAATATGGTAATAGGGTGTGCCTGATTTATACTTTGCGTTAGACAAGTTTACAAATTTATAGGAATAGAAATTCAAAAAGTATAGGAATGAAAATCCCAAAAGTATGGGAATGGAATCTCCTAATTTATAGGAGTCTAATAATTAGTTGTAAAAAATTAACTCAAAAGTACTTAATCAAGCAATTATAATTTTCAAAAATTTTGACAAAAAATAGACTTTCTTATATAATTTAATTTGCTTTGTTAAATCAAGGCAAAACATATGGCCCGTTGGAGAAACGGTCAACTCACATGCCTTTCACGCATGCATTTATGGGTTCAAATCCCGTACGGGTCAAATCTAAGAATTTAAAGCTCGCTTTAAAAAGTGGGCTTTTATTATTTTAAGTTTATTCATAATATTTGCATTTTTTATTTATTTGTGGTAGTATTTTAAACGTTATAAAAAGGAGTGGTTTAAAAATATGAATAAAAACCAGTCAATGGTGGATATTGTTGATCAATATTTAAGAGAGACAAAAAAACCGCAGGAACTTAGCTCAATAGTTGACTATGTTGCAAAAGAAAAAGATTTTGAAACAAGTGATATTGATAAAATAAACCAATTATATCTTGATATATCTACAAGTGGTAAATATGTATATATAGGGGATAATAAGTGGGATTTAAAAGAAAGAAATCTTGAGTATTGGGATAAAGATGGAATAGCATTTTTAACAGATGAAGAAAAACAAAAATTAAACGATGCCTCAGATGAGTATGAAGATTTGGATTTTTCAGATTTTGATAAAGAAGAGTTTATTAAAAAACTTGAAAATGTTAAAGATGAAGAATTTGATGATGAAGATAATGAAATAATACACGAAGATAAAGAAACTCTTGAAGCATTAAAAGAAGAACAAGAATATATGGATGTTGAACTTCCTAATCAATCAGATCAGGAAGATGAAAAAATACTTGATATAAATGATTTAGACTTTGACTATGACGAACTAGATGAAGAAGAAGAAAAATACAACGAAGCCATGGATGAGTTTGAACATATGTATGATGAATAAGAGAGCTTAAATATAGGCTCTTTTATTTTAAAAGGAGAAATATGAAAACAAAGTTTATATTTGTAACGGGTGGCGTTGTATCAAGTCTTGGTAAAGGAATATCTGCTGCATCTATTGGGTGTTTACTTAAATCAAGAGGATTTAAAGTATATATGCAAAAATTTGATCCATATATAAATACTGATGCATCAAAACTTTCACCACTACAACATGGTGAAGTATTTGTAACAGAAGACGGAGCACAAACAGATCTTGATTTAGGACATTATGAAAGGTTTATTGATGTTAATTTAACAAATCTTGCAAGTGTATCATCTGGTAAGATTTATAATCAAGTTTTTGAAGACGAAAGAAACGATAAATTTAATGGTAATACTATTCAGGTAATACCTCATATAACAGATGAGATAAAAAGAAGAATAGTTGCTGCTGCAACAAATTCTAAAGCAGATTTTGTAATTACAGAAATTGGAGGAACCGTTGGAGATATAGAATCTCTCCCGATGCTTGAGGCAATAAGACAGTTTAGAAGAGATATTGGATTTAACAATGCACTTTTTTTACACGCAACACTTGTCCCATATCTTAGAGCAAGTAAAGAAGTTAAAACCAAACCAACACAACATAGTGTAAAAGAACTGCGCTCAATTGGTTTAGTCCCTGATATGCTAGTTTTACGAAGTGAGATTAAATTAAATAAGCAAATAAAGAAAAAAGTTGCTGAGTTTTGTGATGTTAAAGATGAACATGTATTTGATATGGTTGATGTAAAAAATATCTTTCAAGTAATACCTATGTTATTTGAGCAAAAAATAGATGAGTATATATTAAAACATTTTAAATTAGAAACAAAACAGGCTCCTAATATCAAACCTTGGATAAATTTAATAGATAAAATAAATAAAATAGATAAAACAATTAATATTGCTTTAATAGGACCTTATGTATCGCTTCACGATGCATATCTTTCAATAAATGAGGCATTAAAACATGCTGGATATAGTGAAAAAACTTTAATTAAAATAAATTGGATAAACTCTACAAAAATAAAAGAAGATCAGTTATACGATGAAATAATGCAATCAGATGGAATAATAATTCCAGGTGGATATTTTAATAAAATACCAGAACTTGAAATAAAAGCCTTATCATATGCAAAGAAAAATAATATTCCAACTCTTGCAATTTGTCTTGGTATGGAGTTAATGGTTTTAGAAGCTCTTCAAAGTGAGGCAGGAATAAAAAAGGCTACATCAGAAGAGTTTTTAAAAAATTCTAAAGAAAAAGTTTATATAAAAAACAAAGATAACAAAACAGTCCTTGGAGCAAAAACAATCTATATAAACAAAAATACTAAAATAGAAAACATTTATAAAAAAAGTGAAATATCCGAGAGATTTAGATATGATTATTCATTTAATTATGAATATTTAAAACAAATAAATGATACAAAACTTATAGTTTCATCAGTTATTAAAGAGCCGAAAAATATTACATCTGTCGAAAGGATAGAAAATAATTTTTATATAGGTGTACAATTTCATCCCGAATATAAATCAAGACCGCTTAGACCACATCCATTATTTGTAGAATTCGTAAAATCTTGCATAAAACAAAATTTAAAAAGATCTGAAAATGATATAATAAATAATAGAGAGGAAGTATAAAAATGTTAGTTTCAGCAAAAGATATGTTATTAAGAGCTAAAAAACAAGGATATGCAGTTGCGCATATAAATACTAATAATTTAGAGTGGACAAAACTTATTTTAGAAGTTTGTGAAGAGAAAAAAAGTCCAGTTATTATAGGTGTATCTGAGGGTGCAGTTAAATATATGGGTGGATTTTTAGTTGTTGCAAATTTAATTAAAAATCTTCACGATGCATTAAAAATTAGTGTTCCTGTTGCAATTCATTTAGACCATGGAACATATGAAGGGGCTAAAAAAGCAATTGAAGCAGGATTTACATCTGTTATGTTTGATGGTTCATCACTTCCTATAGAGGAAAATATTGAAAAAACAAAAGAGATAGTAAAACTTGCTAAAAAACATAAAATATCTGTTGAGGCAGAAGTTGGAGGGATTGGCGGAGAAGAAGATGGTGTTCAATCAGAAGGAGAGATAGCCAATCCAGAAGAGGCAAAAATGATTGCGGATTTAAAAGTTGATTTTCTTGCGGCAGGTATTGGAAATATTCACGGAGTATATCCACAAAATTGGAAGGGATTAAATTTCTTAGCACTTGAAAGTATTGAAAAAGCAGTATCAGGAATGCCACTTGTTTTACACGGTGGAACAGGTATTCCAGAAGATCAAATAAAAAAAGCAATATCTTTGGGTGTATCTAAAATAAATGTTAACACTGAACTTCAAATTGCATTTGCAAAAGGTGTTAGAAAATATATTGAAGATGGCCTTGATCAAAAAGGAAAAGGATTTGATCCGAGAAAACTACTTAAGCCAGGAGTTGAAGAGGCTAAAAATGTAGTAAGAGCAAAACTTGAAATGTTTGGCTCGGCTAATAAAGCGTAATGAAAGAAAGTAAAAAAGAAAAACTAGAGCTAATAGAAGAATTTAAAAATTGGCTTAAAGAAAAGAAAGAATTTTTAAAAATGCTTTATAAAGACTATAATCTTAGATATCCTTTCGAATATATTCCAAGTCTTTTAATAGGAACACTTAAAAGTGATATTTTATATGAAGATTTAATAACAGAACCAACTGCTTTTAGTTTTTATAAACTGGCATATAATACATTAAAAAGTATAATATTTGATATGGAACTATTCTATGTTGAAGCGTGTAATAAAGACATAAAAAAATTAAAAGAGTTATCTGATAGTTATTTTCTTTTATTTGATTTAAAAGAAGTAATAAATTATTATGCAGATTTAAATATTAGACCTTCTAAAAGTCTTGAAAAAATTCAAGAGTTTTACATAAAATTATATAAAATAATATCAAGTGGTAATAATATGGATAGTGACAATTTAAATTATGGATATACACTTTTAGATGAAGAAATTGAAAAATTAGGATATGAATATCAAAGTGTAAATGATTATTGTGATGAGCTTACATCAAAGCTTAGAATACCTATGCATAATTTAGATTTATAAAGAATTTATTAAATATGTTAAAATTATAAAAAAGGAGTGTATGTATGGACGTTCGTGAAATGTTAGATAAGGCTGGTGCTGTTGAAGGCGATTTATGGATGGTAGGAACTATTAAAGGTCAAGAGGTTGTTGAAAAGGGTCCAAAAGGCTTACTTTCTATAATAAGATACTTTGGATATAAAGAAGGAGTATTTTATGTTTGTCGTTCAGCAGGTCCTGGAATTTTAGCAATTGAGAATCAATTTGATCGTAATGCAATTGATTTATTTAAAATATCAACTGGATTTTTCTTCTCTGATCCAACTATAAAAATCATGGTTGATGGAACATTATTTTCTTACAAAGTTTCTCAAAATACTAAAAACTTAAAACTAATTGCTAAACTAATGAATGATGTAGTTAGACAAGCTAAATAAAAAAACGGGAAAGCCCGTTTTTTTATTTAATTATTATTTTTTTAGTGAAAGATTTTAAAATATTTATAGTGTTATTTAATTTGTCATTTTCATCTTTATTAAATTTAGGAGTGATACTTCCAACTTTTCCAGTTTTTCCAACTATTGCAGGAATAGAGTAGTAAATATCATTTTTAGGATCATATTGTGATATAGAAAGTATTGCTCTTTCATCTCCTACAATTGCCTCACAAATCCTTTTAACGGCCATAGCAACAGCATAGTTGGTATAGCCTTTTTTATTTATAATGGTTCCTGCTGAATTTTTAACATCACTTTCAGCATCTTTTTTTAAGGTTTCAAAGTCTGTTAGATTTTGTTTTATATAATCTTCCATTTTTAAATCTCCGATAAATGCTGTTGACCAATGGATAAATTCACTATCACCGTGTTCGCCACATACATATGCATGAATATTCCTTGGGTCAAGGTTTAAATTGCGTCCGATATAATCTCTTAATCTCGCGCTATCTAAAACAGTACCAGATCCTATTACTCTATTTGATTCAAAGTTTGAAAGTTTATAAGTTATCAAAGAAAGAATATCAACAGGATTTGAGACAACTAAAAAGATTGTATCAGGCGAGAATTTAATTGTATTAGAGATAATGTCTTTGAAAATCGCAACATTTCTTTCCATTAAATCAAGCCTTGACTCGCCAGGTTTTTGGTTTGCGCCCGCGGATATTATAGTAATATCACTTGCTGAGGTATCTTCAAAACCGCCAGCTTTTATAAGTTTAGGTTTTGAAAAAGCACCGCCTTGAATAATATCTAAGGCCTCACCCTCAGCCTTTTCTTTATTAACATCAACTAAAATTATTTCATGAAAAAGGGATGTTTGCATTAAAGTATAAGCACAGGCACTGCCAACCATACCAGCGCCGATTATTGAAACTTTTCTTCTTTTCATTTAAAACACCTCCATATATAACAATTTTAATATAAAGGAAAAATAAAATATATATGGATGCTTATTTATAAAGTTAATAATAGA
>CAUTNH010000022.1:0-14904 GCA_963540225.1 uncultured Acholeplasmataceae bacterium
AATTGCGATTATTTTTATATATAATTTATTTTTTAATCTCATAATATTTCCTCCTACCATTGAGTATTATAAAAAATACCTGTATCTCTTGTTGGATGTCCATATAATTCCTGAGTTAATCCACTTAATGCTCTACTATTATCTCTATCAAAATGAGGATTAAAATACATAAACATACTCCTATTATTTTGGATTGCATCCCTGGCTTGTGATTTTGTTGTGTTGTAATCAAGCCCCCAATTGCATTCAACAGAATATGATGAGTGATTTTTTTTGTGAACCCATGATGGTGTAGCACCGCTATGACCATAGTTATTATAGGCGAAATCTATCATATACTTTTTTGTTCCATCAGGTAAAACTTCGTAAACAGAATCATTAAATCCTATATTATAATTAAAGACTGAAAGTATTTTTTTAGGAAATCTTTTTCTAAATTCTCTTACAAACTCACTTGGCGCATCATCGTGTGTTCCTGGTTGACCAATATGCTTACCATATTCAGCATATTCTTCGTCAATATCTATTCCATCAAGACCATATTTATCCATTATCTCCCCAATTTTTGTAAGAAAGTAATCAAGATCAGCACCACGCATATTATAATATCCCCAACCTTGGTGGTGTGGTAAAAAATCAAGTACAACTCTTGTTCCTTTTCTTTGAATTGGCCTAATTGTCTTTTCAGCATTTTCTAAAAGTGCCTTAATACCGCCATTAAAATATGGCTCTGGTTTTCCTGTTGGACCGTGAACTATATTAGCGGCAAAAAATGTTACTATATCAAAATATGGAACTCCAGTATCACCTATTTCATATCTTAAAACATTTAATGGATTCCAGTCATTTGTTTCAACATAGGCATTAGTTGCTGCTTTTTTATATCTAATAACTCCGTCTCTATCTTTATAACCATATTTAACATATGGTAGAGTTCTAGAATCTGGTATTCTATTATCTTCAATGGCATAGCCATTTTCATCAAGCTTTGAGACATTACCATAATCTCCTTGCTTGTATCCTTCTTTATGCCACCAACTCTGATCTAGCAAGTTTTTGGTTTTATCATCTTTTTTTGCTAATTTATTGCCACAAGCAAAAAGTGTAAGCGAAAAAAATGATAAAATCAGCACCAGAAATAAACTTTTTATCTTTTGCATAAAATCATATCCTCCTTAATATTTTATTTTTAGTAATTTTATAGAGATATTTTAACAGAAAAGGCTTTATTTGTAAATAAAAATGAAAGCGTTTACATTTTTTTAAAAATATTGGGAAAATCTGTTTTTTTAAAAAATGGAGATATTAGCAAAAATAAGAATTATTATGCTATAACATATCATTTAATTAAAAGAATTGACAAACAAAATTAAGATTTGTAAATGGCTTTAAAAAACAATTTTGTTTCTTAAAGCCATTTCTATGATTTATTTTAAATTATTCAGGAGTATCAGTATACAACACATCAACATTTCCTCTTTGAATTTCAATCGTTAATTTTATTTTATTCTCAGGACAAAAACCTTTATTTCCTTCTGATATTACCTTAAAAAATGAACTATGGTTATCTTTTTCTTTAAAAACACCATTTTAATCTCCTTTTTACTAAAAACCAGGCTTTACGCCTCAAGATTGAGGCACAAAAAAGCCCACACAATTAGTGTGAGCGAAGGAGGACAGATTCTACCGTGTCCATAAACTTTGGACAAGAACCTAAAATATTATTATCTATAATTAGTTTTTACTTTCTGTATAAAAAAGTAAATCTTCTGCTGGTAAATTAAAATAACTAAAGGCATTTCTTAAAATTGCTACTACTCTATTAGCATCTACATTTGTTTCTACATAAAAGCCAGTATCCCCTACTTGTTTAGGTTCCCTTAATTTTTTATCTCTTGCTATTATATTTTTGTTTTCTTCTGCAAAGTGAATAAAATAATTTTTGTTATATTGATATAAACTATCCAAAGCCTTAATCAAAAAATCTCTCTGTGAATTAACCTCTACAGTATTTTCTAAAAATATGTAATATAAGAAATTTTCTCCTGTATAATTATATTTATCATCCAATGTATGTTCTGTAATAATATTAGTATCTTTTTTAAAACTGTTATTAAAAATTGAAGGCAAAGATAATCTTTCTAAAATAATATCTGCTAGTCTAGATGCACGATTTTTTATTTCATCTTCTGTCCACTTTGAGCAATTAATAATATCGTTATTTAAGATATGGAATTTAGAATTTTTCTTTAGTATATTTACTTTTTCAAAAAATGATTTGTCGCTTAATTCACCATTATACCCTGACAATGTTAAATTTCCTAGTGTATGTAAATATTTAATATATATAATTTCGAAATTTTCCCCAATGTGATTTTGCCACCATTTGTTGTTTTTATTTTGTGGCATTATATGCTCAATAGTAACAGCATTGTCAAGATGAACTAATTCTTTTTGATTAAATCCATTTTCTATAATAGACAGTAATATTCTTGCTAATTTTCCATTATTTCTATAAACTGCAACCTCTTTTAAACGTTCGCAAAAATCATCATCACTTGGAACCTTATCACTTGTATATTGCTTGCTCATAAAAGAAATTATATTATTATAATAAGTATTATCTTCTTTTTGGCAACTACCGAATACCCTTTTATATAAAGTTTTATAAAGTCCTCTAAGTGAGTTAGAATTAGAACCTGTAATTAGTCTTCTAATAGTATAGTTTAGAAAAAATTTTAAAGTCTCAATTAGTGTTTTTTGTTTGATAATTCCATTATTATAATCATCAAACAAATCGTAAAATAATACATAAATAGTTGTCTGCTTTAAATCTCTAAAATATTTTAAAACCTCATTAACTTCTTTACCATATGTATCATCACAATTAATAAAAGCATTATAATATTTTGAAAAATATTCTAAATCTTTTAAAATATCCTCATTTTTTTTATTTTCTGCATATGTTTTAAAGGTATGATAATCTATTTTTTTAGAACTAGTATTATTTATTTTATATTTTAAAAATGACTCTATATAATAGTTTACATTTTCAACTTGTAATAGCTCTTCAATAGGTTCCCAGTATTTATTAAATAGCTCTTCTGCTTTTTCTTCATTCATTAGCAAATAATTTCTTACCTTATCTTTTAAATCTAATGGTTTGCCGCGGTTGAGTTAATTCTATCAAAAATAGTTTGAGGATCATCATCCTGGCTTAATTCTATTAAATTAATAGTTAACTGCCCTAAACCATAGAGATATTTTTTTATGGTATATTCATCGCTTAAATTTTTCCTTATAGTATTTTTAAAAAACATATAATTTAAATATATATTAGATTCCTTACTCATCGCATCAAAATTATCGTTCATCAAAAAATTTAGTTGTATATCATCATTTTTTACTGCCTTTAACTTTAATTTAACTTTCTCATCATAGCCATAAACATTTACGCTACTTTTATTAAAAAGATTTGTAAGAATATCTTCTTTAATATTGCTATCAGCACATAAATCATATAAGGCTTTTAAAAACAGGTAAACACTAGTATATCTTTGCTGACCATCGATAATAATATATTTATAAATATCTACTTGATTATTATCAAGTTTATATTGAACAAATGTTCCTAAAAAATGTTTCTTTTGCAATTTTATTGCCATAACTATATCATCATATAACTCTTGGCATTGTTCGATATTCCAGTCATAATTTCTTTGATATACTGGAATTTGATACTGCCTTTTTGCATAGAAAATATCATTTAAAAGACTCTGTATAGATGCATTCATCTTATTACTCCTTAATATTTTTCATATATTATAACCCCCTCCATAGCGATTTTCAAGTTTTATGATTGATATCTAAAATTTAAAAAATTTGCCAAAGCAAGCAATACATAAAATTTTTTATATTTATATATTTGATTTTTTTTATATATTAGATTATAATTATATTTATGAGTGAAAAAATAATATTATCCGGCATAAAACCAACTGGAATGCTAACCCTTGGAAACTATCTTGGGGCAATAAAAAATTTTATAAACTTACAAAACGAATATAAAGATGCAACTTTATATATTTTTATTGCCGATTTACACGCAACAACAATGCCAATTGATCCAGTTGAGTTAAAAAATAATATAAGATATATTGCTGCTACATTTATCGCATCAGGACTTAATCTTGAAAAATGTAATATTTTTGTTCAATCTGATGTCTTAGAGCATGCTAATTTAGGGTTTTTAATGGAGTCTACAGTATATTCAGGCGAGCTCGAAAGAATGATTCAGTTTAAAGAAAAATCAAAGGCTTCAAAAGGAGAAGGTATTAGGGCATCTCTTCTAACTTATCCTGCTTTAATGGCTGCTGATATATTATTATATAATCCTGATTTTATCCCAATCGGTGAAGATCAAATGCAACATATAGAGCTTACAAATATTCTAGCCGATAGATTTAATAAAAGATATGGTCAAACTTTTAAAATACCTAAAGCCATTTTAAATAAAAATGCTAAAAGAATAATGTCGCTTCAAGACCCACTTAAAAAAATGTCTAAATCAGGCAATAATCCTAAGGGATATATTTTATTAAATGATAGTAAAGAAGAAATTGTTAAAAAAATTAAATCAGCTGTAACAGATAGTGATAATAAAATTAAATACGATATTATAAATAAACCTGCTATCTCAAATTTATTAAATATCCTAGCATCTTTAAAAGGAGTAGATATTCCTTTGCTTGAAAAATCATTTGTAAATAAAACATATAAAGATTTAAAAGAAGAAATTACAAATTCCTTACTTGATGAAATTATTCCACTACAAAATAAAATAAATAATCTACTTAATGGAAAAATAATTGATGAAGTTCTTGAAAATGGAAAAAACAATGCTAAAATTATCGCAAGTAAGACGCTTAGCCTTGCTAAAAAAAATATGGGACTTGGAAAATAATCCAAGTTCCATATTTTTTTTATACATCTACATAACCAACAACAACAGATGCGTTAAGTCTACCTTTATTAGTAGGACTATAAATAAACTCACCTGTATAGTATAATTGAATAAATCTATCACGATAGTCAGTATTTTGAGATTTTAAAGCTTGAAGAAATGATGTTGCATATGTCTCTGTTGCAATTCTTTTTTTCTCCTCGTTTGGAATGTTATTAATATTATTGCCATATTTTTCCGATTCAGTTTTTAAATTTAGCATATATTTTCTTTCTAATTTTTCAAGCCAGTTAGGAAATTGTGTAGGTAATATTACAACAGGTAGATCAGCATTTAAGCCTTTTACTGTTGGAGATTTATCATAGTAGTTACTAGGGTTATAGTTTGTTTTACCATCTATTTTTATATCCCATGAAGGAACATCATGGAATAAATAATACCCTTCTTTTTCTTTATCATTAACAGGCTCAGCAATAATAAAGTAGTTTTCAAGAAGCATTGCTACATTAAATAATTGTTTTTTATCTCTTTTATGAAGTATTGATTTTTTAAATAATTTCTTTAAATAATCCTCGTTTGCTTTTTCAACTTGTTTTTGATATTGAGCAATACCGAATGTTTTAAATATTTGACCATTTGGATCAATTAAGCATTCAATAATTGTATTATTTATATAAAGACTAGGATCAACTGAAAATATTTCTCTATCATCGTTTATATCTTGATAACTTGCTAAATCAAGTCCTTTATTTTCAGGAAATGTTGCTAAATCATCATGTCTACTTCTTCTATTTGCATCAAATAATCCAATACCCGCAGATCCAGCATTTAATATTTTAGAGTTGTTTATTTCTAAAATCTCAAAGCTTCTTTTTTTACCAGTTATAACATTTTTTTCTCCTTCAGTATTGGCAAATTTAATATTTAAAGAATAGTTATTATCAAATTTAGAATTATTTAAAGTAAGTCTTGTTCTTCTTGAAGTTGCGCCATCTGAGCAATCAATTACTGTTATATTATCTGATTTTAATGGATTATTATTTATATGAACTCCTATAAGTGCTCCCGAATATAATGGAACCCCGTTTTCTCCACCGATTAAACTGCCATGAATTCCACCATTTCCTTTAATGAAAACATTTTTTATTTCATTATCCTTTAGTGCAAATCCTCCAACAAGATTAAATATTCCATTATTTACCTCAGGAGTTTTGTATACTTGTTCATTAATTTCTTTAACATGAGTAAAATTAGTAGCATCTACTGTGTAATAATTCCCATTAAACTTAATTGGCTTTTGTTCTATGTTTTTTTCTGTAAATACTCTTGTATAAATTGAGCCTGTCTTAAACATAGTTGATTTTATTAAATCATAATTAGAATCAAATTTAATACCATCAACTCCAGTATTTAGCCCAGATTTTATACTATTGCCATCTTTGTCTGTAATAGTTGTAACTTGGTCATGGTGTTCTGTTGGTTTTAAATTTCTTTGTAAAAATACATTTTCTACATTTTTAACATCAAGAAAATATTCTCTTAATTCTGTATCTTTGTATGCATTAAATCCATCTTTTAATTTAATATATTCATATGATGTAAAATCCTTATGTTTTATTTCAAGTTTATAAATATCATCAGATGCAATATTTTTATTAAACTTAATTTGAGAACCAACTTTTTCAAAATACTCACTTTGATTAACCTCAATAAAATTTGTTCCTTCTTTTTTAAGTAGCCTATAGTTTATATCAAATGGTACTCCAAGCTCATATATATCATAAGTTGATACATTTTCTACAAAATCATTTTTATCTTTGTCAAATACAAAATGATGAACATCAGCTTTTATATCGGGAATATAATTATTTGATAAACCAACTTCTTTTATAAGATTTTCTCTTATATCAGATTCATTCATATTTTCATATTTTAAAAATTTACCTTTAATATCTTTTAGTCTTAAATTATCATCAAATGTATATCTATCTTTTTGACTTGGTTTAATACTATATTCATATACAAGGCTTTCCTTTTTACTATCTTCATACTCTACTTCATATTGAATTTGGAATCTTCCAGGACGATTAAAGACAAAATATGATTTATCAAGATTATAAGAAATTACACCAGGAAGTAAAAATTTCTCAATAATAGTTCTTTTTTTAACTCCTCTTCCTTCAATTTGACTAGGAGTCGTTATAAATTTAGCATCAATTTCTTTTTCTCTTTTTATAGTTTTTACATTTTCACTAAAATAATTTATTTGAGTGTCCTTTTTCATTATAAACTGATATGATGAAACCATATTTTTTCTCTCACCATTAACTTCAAAATACGCAACCATACCAAGTTTTGGATATTGTTCTTTTAAGGTTAATGTGATTTTTTCATCTTCAAAATATCTACCACTTGTACTTTCAGGTGAAATATTAAAATATGTTTTATCATATACTAGATTATATGAATTAACATCTCTTTTATCCCCTGATTTAATAGTTGCATTTTTTTTAATTTTAAATTTATATTCCTTGTTATTATCTAGTGTTTTTTTCTCATCATTTAAAAGGATATAATCAAATGTTTTTTTCTCTTTTCTTAGCTCATCTAAATTAGGCTTTACTAAAATATCTGATCCTGTAAAAACTTTGTCTTTTGAATTTAATTTTTTACCTTCATTATAAACTTCTAAGTATCTATCAAATTCAAGCATTACATGGCTTTTACATGCAACAAGTAAAAATGCTGTTAAACTTAGAAAAACTAATAATAGTAATATTTTTATTTTTTTCATAATTCCTCCTAATCACTTATTTCAACATTAGTTGTTATTGAAATCTTTTTCCTTATATTTGCTAGTTTATCTATTATAAACTCAGCAGTAGCAGATGCTTCTTTTGAATAATCGCTACTTTTTATATCTTTAATAATTTTTATCTCCAAATATATAACACTTTCATTTCTTATAAATGAGTGATTGTTTTTTAAGATTTTAAACTCAAAGTATTTAGTTTTATATACTTTTTCTTTTTCACCATTTTTTAACTCCAGTATGTAATCCTTTTGACCTGGAATACTTAAATTTATAAAGATGTTATGATTTATTGAGTTTATAGGCGAAAACATATAATAAATATAAAATTTATCATCTTTTTTAGGTGGAACTATTTTTTTATCATCGTTCTTATATAATCTTAGTTCTTTGTTAACTTGTTCAAAAAATTCACCATGATGAAGTAGTTCATCTTTTTTGATTTTTTTATACATGTTATTTTTTTCTTTTTTTAACTTATATAAAATAATTTCTTTTGGGTTTACCTTATCTTCTAAAACAGTAGGTTTTACTCCAAAGGCAAACACAAGTCCAAGTGATGCTAATGAAAAAAATATCATTAAAATTAAAACTAATCTTTTATTCATTTTAGCCTCCTATTCCTTGAAAGTATATATCTAGTCTTTTATGATACTGATATATTATATAACTTAGTATAATGGCTCCTAAAACTATAACTAGACTAGAACCTAGTAAAAGTCTATTTATCCCTATTAGTACAATTATACCAGATACTAAAAAACTAATCAACATACCAAGCATAATAGATGTAGTAATATTTTTTATTTTATTTATATCTTTATGGTATTGAAACTTCATATATTCAGGCTTTTTTAAATCCTCAATTGATGAAAGAAGTAAGTTTATTGTTGAAAAAATTATTAAAATTATACTTATTAAAAGAGGAGAAATACTAATTTGATGTGCCCTTTTAAAAGGATTTACAACAATTAAAATTATTGCATTCATTAAAATTATTGACATATTTAAAATAAAGTTTAAGGATATCTTAGCAAGAATTATTTTTTTAGTATTTCCAGGATATATTTTTAAAAGTGGTGCCATTCCACCTTCTTTTGAAATCATACCTGCTGCAAGTGAGTTTGAAGTTGTAACAACAAGTAAACCTATAAAAATATTTAAAATAAATACAAGAGATACTCCAAACATTGAAAGCTCTAGATGAAAAAATATTTTATTAAGTAAATAAGATGTAATCGGCAATATAAACATATATACAACAGTCTGCATTAAAGTTTTAGAATCTCTAATATTTGATAAAAACTCTTTGAGTAGGAATACATTATATATTTTTTTTATCTTAGAGAATAAATTTATTTTTCGCTCTCTTGCAATCTTATTCATTTTCTGGCTATTTAATAGCTCAAAATAAATAAAATACATAAGTCCAAGAGATATAAAAGCCATTGATGCAACATATATTAAAGGTATTCCTATATGATATAATACAGGTTTTATTAAAAGTGTGGCAGAACCACCAAGAAAACTACTTTTAAATAAAAAGTAATATAGCCATTTATTTATAAATGTTTCATGGATTACTTTTTGGCTATCATAGTTTAAATTAGCCCATCTTTTAATAAAAATATCAAATCTAATAAAACCATTATCATCAATTAAATGATTTATGCTTTTTGTAATAAAGATAAATATTCCTACAATTATTCCAATAAGTATTATAGATACAACAATCTTTGATTTTGATAAAAATAATTTAATATAGTGAAACAAAAACATTAAAATGCTCGAAAGAAAAATTATAAAAGCAGGTAGTATTACAACAAGATAAATTGATTTAAGCATATATATAAATATAGGATCAAAATAATCTCCTCTAACATGAACAAAAAAGGCAATTAGAAGTGGCAAGATAAAAAAAGTTGTTTTTAAAAGTTCCGAGATATATCTTGTAGTAATTTTTGCAAGATAAATAATATAGCTTTTTATAGGAAATGTTATAAGTATTTCAAGACGTGGATCATCAAATAACTGATTAGATAATCCAAATAATGTCTGGATTACTGAAATTATTGTATAAAATAAAATAACCAAAGGAATAAAGGAAACATATGCCTTTGCTCCTAGTGTTTCATAAAAATATAGCAAAAACTTATACACAAAAGCAAGAGCAATAAAGCCCACAACAAGAAGTATAAGTTTAGTTATTTTTGAAAATATATCGCCTTTTAACTTAAAAAAAGAAAATTCTGATAACTCACTTTTTAAAAGTATATTAAAAGCCTTAAATTGTGAATTTTTCTTTTTTTCTTTTCTAGCTTGCATTTTCAATAATGTCTATATACATTTTTTCAAGATTTATATTTTTAGCCTTTAAATCTTTCATTGTACTATTTAAAACCATTTCGCCTTTTTTAATTATTACAATCTCATCGCATAAGTTTTCAACAACCTCAATTATATGAGATGAAAAAATTACAATATTACCGTTTTTAGCGTGTTCTTTAATTTTTTGCTTTAACTGGTATGAGCTTGTAGGATCAAGTCCTGTTAAAGGCTCATCTAAAACCCAAACCTTAGGATTATGAATTAGTGATGATATAATTGAGATTTTTTGCTTCATACCATGAGAATATGTTCTTATTTCTCTGTCAATATGACTTGCAATATTAAAAAACTCTGTTAGATCTTTCATTCTTTCATCTAATACTTCTTTATTAACATTATATAATTTTGCAACAAAAGTAATATATTCTCTTCCGGTAAGCTCTTCATATAAAGCGTGGTTATCCGAAACATATCCTAAAACATATTTTGCCTCAGTCGGATTTTTATATATATTAAAACCACATACCTTAATTGTGCCAGCAGATACATTTTGAATTCCTACCAAAGACTTAATTAAAGTAGATTTACCTGCACCATTATGACCTACAATTCCTATTACCTTACCACTTGTTGCAGTGTAGTTAAGATTTTTTACTGAGTAAAAATCATTTTTTACATATTTTTTAGAAAAGTTTTTTATCTCTATGCTTGGAGTAGCCATTTTTATATCCTCCCTAATTTTATCGCTTATATTTTCATATAATATAACTTTATCTTTTTTTAATGTCTTTATTTTATCTTTAATAAAGTAGTAATTTAAAACAATCTTATTTAAAAATGAAACAATTAAATGCGATAATAAATTTAAAAATATAATAGATATATATACTAAAATTAAAAATAAATGATTAAACTTTAATATAAACTTTGTATAATCAAAACTTTGATAATTTATAAAATAGTAAACAAAATCATGATAAAATCGTTTAGTGTTCTTTAAAAAGAATAGTTTATTTTCAAGTATATATCCATTTAAAAATAAATAATCGACACTACTATCAAAATTTAAAAATACCGAGTTTATAAGTACGATTATTAAATAATATATACTAAATGCAATAAATGCCCTAAATACAGCCTTTCCTTTAGGTATTTTATATATATCATAAAAGACAAATAAAAATGTTATTGAAAGGATAAAAAAAGCTTTATAAGAATTACTTATAACAGTATTTAAATTATCTCCACTAATAGTTGGGAAAATTAAAATTGCAAATAGTGTAAAACTTGAAAAATATAAAAAGTTAAAAAGCCTTACTCTTTTTTTAATAAATAAGTATAAGTATAAAATAGCTGAAAGACTACTTATTAAAATTGGAGCATTTTTATATGATATGATATTTTTAAAGCTAGTACTAGTTAAATAATTTATAAAAGATATTAAAATTATACTAAGTAAAATAATCTTTCTTATATTTTTATCTAATATACTAAAATATAAAACTACTAAAATAACTGTATAAAATAAGATAGATAATTTTAATCCTAATATAATATTTTTACTATCAGAAAGAGAAAATAAGTAGTATTTTATAATATATATAGGAAGCGAAAAAATAAAAAGTAGGGTATAAAAAAATACTGCATTTAAATAATCTTTTAATTTATATTTTTTAATCTCTTTTAAATATAGGTAAAAATTATAAATACTAAAAGATAGCATTCCAAGTAATATAACAACTCCTAGTGGATTAAAAAAGTATTTATCAGCACCATTATATAAATAAGTTCTTGCTATATCTTTATAAAATATCGCTGCTATTATACTTATTAAAAATGGATAAAGCCAAGAAATTATATCAAGCCTATTATCTTTAAAATATGGTCTTATCAAAAGTATAATTATAGATGCTATAACTAATGTTTTTAAATAAGCAATTCCAACATTAGTTATATAGTTATCATAGTAGCTATTAGCCAATTGTAAATTTTGATAATTATAGTTTTTTTCTCTTAATAAATAAACTACAAAAAGTATAGAGAAAAAAAATGAAATGATTTTATAAATATTACTTTTTTTAAATATATTAAAAAAAGTAGTTTTTAAATTTGAACACATACTAAATTCAAATCTTTCCTCCTTTTTATTTTATATATTATAAGATATTTTTTATTTTTTAATAGCAAAACTATAATTTCAGTACTTTTTGTGAACACAAAACCATATATTACATCTTCCTAGGTTAAATACATCATGATTTATATTTTTGCATATTTTTATAAAATCGCCTTTTTTAAGGCATATGGTTTTTTTATTATATATGATTTTTGCTCTTCCTTTAATTAAGTAGACATATTCATCAAATTCGTTTGCAAGATTATATAAAACTTGGCCTTTTGAATAAATGTACTCAATTAAGATCTCAGAATTATCTAGTTTTTTTACTACCTTTTCTAAATTCATAAAGATATTTTTATATTAGTTTAACTATATCAAATCCGATTACCGCAACCATTAAAGCAAGTAGAATAAAAAACATTATTATATTTACTCTTGATTCGATTTTTTTTGATATTTTTCTACCTGATAATGTTTCAATTATTAAAAACATTATTCTTCCACCATCAAGAGCAGGAATTGGTAAAAGATTTAAAAATCCTATATTTATACTTAAAAAGGCAATTAAAAAAAGTAAATCAGTAAAACTTCTCTGCCTTGCTCTTTGAACAAGCGAAAATATTCCAACAGGACCTGATAAATCAGTAATCCCAATACCACTTGTTGTATCAAATAATGACTTAATAGTATCAAGTGTTCTTCTTGTTATCTTCCACATAGTTTTTATACTTGCCTCAACAGAATAGAAAAAATCAAAACTTCCTTTTGCAGAAATACCAAGCGATATTTGATAAAGTGGTGCACCTTGCTCTTTTAAAACTTTTTCAGAAATTAGTTTTATTTTTTTACTTGTTGTTTTAATCTCACCTTTATCATTTTTATATGTTATATTTATCTCGACTAATTTACCATCTTTTAAATAATCGTTAACTGCCTTTATTGCATCTTTCCAAGTTTTAACTTCTCTATTTCCTATTTTAACTATCTTATAGCCAGGCTTTATTTCTTTTTTTAATCCTTTATGAAATTTACCTACAACAACTTCTTCCATACTTTCATAATTTTCATTAGTTAAGCCTATGCTTGTTATACTTATTCTAGGATTTAGTAAAACTTCTTTATAATCGTTTGTGCTAGTTTTAAATTTAAGCTTATATTTATTTTTAATATTATCGATATTTGAAAGATATTTGTTAAGTGCATAAAATCCATCAGTTTCATTTATTTCATGACCATCAATTTCAACAAGTCGATCACCTCTTCTTATTCCCATATTTTTTAGGCTTTCACTTACAAAACTTTCACTATATCCAAGTCTATTAGTATTTACTGGTTTTCCGTTTATTAAAAAAACAAAAAAAAGTAAAAATAAAGCAAGTAAAAAATTCATCATTGGTCCTGCAAATAAAATTAAAAAACGAGGGAATTTTTCTTGTGCTTCAAAAGAACGTGATTTAGTGGCGTTTTGCTCTTTTTTATTTTTTAAAAAAACATACTCCATTTTAGGATTTATATAATATCTATATAATTTATCCTCAGATGTTTTAATTGTTATATATAATCTTTTACTATCATCATAAGTATTAAAATACTCAACAGAACCTGTAATATCTGCATGCTTAAATTTATCAGGATCAAGTATAACTTCTTTAACCCAGTTTTTACTATCAAGAATAAGTCCTACTCTCTCACCTTTTACTAAATAACTTGATGCCTCATCTTCGCCAGCCATCGCAGCATATCCTCCAAAAGGAATTGCTCTAATAGAAAATCTTGTCTCTTTTTCTGCTTTTTTCTTTGTATAAATTGCAGGTCCCATTCCAATTGAAAACTCAGAACATAAAACACCTGCTAGTTTAGCAGTAAAAAAATGTCCAAATTCATGGATTGAAATTATTATGCCAAGAGATAAAATTAAAATTATTATATCTACTACTATCAAGTTATTACTCCTTATATTTTGATGTTATTTCATTATATAAAAACTTACTTAATTTAATTATATCAACTATACTATATTTATAGTTTAGAAGATATTCTTCACCATTATTTAATACCTCTAGTATAATTTTTACTATCTCATTATACTTTATTTTACCATTTATAAATAAATTAACTGCGGCCTGATTAGATGCAGTAAATAATGTGTTATATAATTTTCCTTTTTTAATTGCTTCTAAGCCAATGCTAAATAAGGGATATTTATTATAATCTAATTTATCAAATGTTAAAGAAGTCAAATCTATTTCACTAGTTTCAAAATTATAACTATAAGGTTCAGATAATGCAAGTAAAATAGGCTCAAACATATCATTTTTTGAAACATTTAATAAAATCCTATTATCTTTATAAACTACTCCCGCGTGAGCATTTGACTGCTTGTTTATTAAAACTTCTATTTTGTCATATTCAATATTAAAAAGATGATGTGCCTCGACTACTTCAAATACTTTATTTACCATAGTAGCAGAGTTTATTGTTATCTCTTTTCCCATCTTCCATGTAGGATGTTTTAAAACATCATTAACTTTTACATTACTAATTTTATCAATTGGATAATCTCTTAATGCACCACCACTTGCTGTAATTATAACTTTTTTAATATTTTTACTATTGTTTAAAAGTAAAAATCTTAGTGCATAATGTTCACTATCAATTGGTATTATACATACTTTATTTTTT
>CAUTNH010000023.1:0-14526 GCA_963540225.1 uncultured Acholeplasmataceae bacterium
TTAACTTTTTAAAAAATAAAGAATTAAAGCCATACTGGACAAAAACTGCTAGCACTGAGATAATAAGTGATCTATTAAATAAATCAGATAATATCACTAAGAAAAAATTTATAACTCTTGTAAAGGGAGGAAAAATTGCAGTAAACGCTAATTACGTAAATGAATTAGTTATAAAGGATTTAGCAGATTATAGTAAATTATTTGCATATATGATAGCAACAGGATATCTTACATATTCAGAAGATGGTCTTGTAAGAGTGGTTAATAAAGAAGTTCTTTATTCAATCTCAAATATTTCAGCCTATGGACTTTACAAGACACCTAAAAACTTAATTGATGCTATGACAGCATTAAATTATGGTTTTATGGATGATTTAAAATTCAATTTAAATAATATATTTGATGAAACATTTTCATATATGGATATGCCAAAAACAGCCAATGAGCTTACATATCATATTGCTTTTGGAATACTATTACATACAATGGGAATAGGAAAGGTTATATCAAATAGTGAGGCAGGACTTGGTAGATATGATTTAGTTTTAAAGAATCAGCAACCTAATATGTATTCATATGTATTTGAGATTAAAGTTGCTAAAAATATAAATGAAATAGATAAAAAACTAGATGAAGGAATACATCAAATAAAGGATAAAAATTATATTGAAGAAATTAAAGAATATAATAAAAAGATGATAGTATGTCTTTGCTTTTATAAAAAAGAGATAAAGATAAAATATGAAGATATCACAAAATAGAAAAAAGGTTTTATAAAAACAAGTAATTAAATTGCTTTTATAAGGCCTTTTTATTTTAGACTAATAAAGTTTATGTATAAAATTTGTCATTTAAAATTCTATATTTTATTTAGTATGTTAAAATCTAAAATTGCCCTTACCTTTGCCTTTACCTTTATATTTTTTTTGTTTTGGAGCAAAATTATTTTGTAGCTTAGATGGATCATCTTTTAATTTTTTTATATCATCTTCAGACATATTAGCCATTTGTTTCATTGCTTTTTTTTGTTGGTCTAGTGCTTCAAGAAGATTTTGTACATCTTTTATATTTTTACCAGAACCGTCTGCTATTCTTTTTTTTCTACTTGAAGATTTTATAACGAGATTAGGGTCTCTTCTTTCTTTTTCTGTCATTGAATGAACTAATACTTCAAAGCGGTAAAAATCCGCTTCTTTTATTTGTTTTGCGGCTTCTTTAAATTTTTTACCGATAAATGGAATAAATCCAATTATACGTGATATTTTACCCATTTTTTTAATCATTTGAAATTGTTTTAGTAAATCATTAAAGTCAAATGTGTCATTTGCAAGTTTTTCCATAAGGCTCATTGCCTCATTTTCATCAATTTCTTGCTCTGCTTTTTCAATTAAAGTTAGAACATCACCCATTCCAAGAATTCTCTTAGCCATTCTATCAGGATGAAATACTTCTATAGTATCAATTGTCTCACCAAAAGATGAGTATTTAATAGGAAGATTAGATACCTCTTTAATAGAAAGAGCAGAACCACCTCTTGTATCACCATCAAGTTTAGTAAGTATTGCACCAGTAGCATTTAATTTATCATTAAAACTTTTACAAATATTAGCAGCATCTTGACCAGTCATTGCATCTACTGTAAGAAGTATTTCATCTGGTTCAGATATTTTTTTAAGATCAACTAATTCATCCATCATAGCCTCATCTATATGAAGTCGTCCTGCAGTATCAATTATTACTAAATCATATCCTGATTTGGTTGCATCGCTAAGGCCTGATTTTACTATTTTTCTTGGATCTTTTTCACCATTGTTATATACTGGAACATTTATTTGAAGCCCTAATTTTTTAAGCTGATCTATTGCGGCAGGTCTATAAACATCGGCTGCAATTAAATAAGGTTTTTTCTTATCTTGTTTTCTTAAAAAAGAAGCAAGTTTAGCAATAACTGTTGTTTTACCACTTCCTTGAAGACCAACAACCATAATAACAGTAGGTTTATTTATTTGGTATTTTATACTAGATGTTTCATCACCCATAATTTTTTTAAGTTCATCGTGAACTATTTTTATAACCATTTCACCAGGATTTAAACCGTTAATAACTTTTTCACCAATGGCTTTTTGTTTTACTCTTTCGGTAAATATTTTTACAACTTTAAAATTAACATCGGCTTCAAGAAGAGATAATCTAACATCTCTCATCATCTCGTCGATATCTTTTTCATTTAATTTACCTTTTGATTTTAGTTTTCCTACTGTTTTTTCTAGTCTATCTTCTAAATTATTTTGCATAGTATCAATCCTTTAATTTTTTTAATATATTGCTATCAACATATTTTCCAAGCTCACAAATAAGCTCATCAATTTTTTTCTCTTTTTTTAAAAGTGAAAGATTTTTTTCATATGTCAATAGTTTTTTTTCAATCTTTATAATTGCATCAAAGATAGCATTTTTAGAAACACAACATATATTGGCAATTTCATTTAGGCTATAATCATCAAGATAATACATTGAAAAATAGTTTTGTTGTTTTTTTGTAAAAAGCGTTCTATAGACTAAAAAAAGTTCTATTAAGTTTTTTTTTCTATCGATATCATTCATTATTTAAAGAAATCAGCAAAAAGACCATAGATATAATTTTCAATATCAAATGGTATTAAATCATCAATTTTTTCACCAAATCCAACATATTTTATAGGTAATTTATAAAGATGTCTTATAGCAAGAACAATTCCACCTTTAGCGGTTCCATCAAGTTTTGTAAGCACTACTCCTGTAAGGGATGTTGCCTCATTAAACTCTTTTGCTTGACTTAAACCATTTTGGCCGGTTGTTGCATCTACTACAAGAAGAGTCTCACTTGCATCATAGTTTAGAACTTTTGTAATAACTCTTTTTATTTTATTAAGTTCTCCCATAAGATTTACTTTTGTCTGCAAACGACCTGCTGTATCAATTAAAACAACATCATATTTTTCATTTTTTGCCTTCATTAGTCCATCGTATACTACACTTGATGGATCAGTTGTATCATCTTTTTTAAAAAATGAAACATCTGCTCTATTAGCCCATACTTCAAGTTGGTTTATTGCACCTGCTCTAAATGTATCTGCTGCAATTACTAGGACTTTCTTTTTTTCTTTTTTCATAATGCTTGCAATTTTACCAATTGATGTAGTTTTCCCAGTTCCATTTACGCCTACAAATAAATAGGCGTTTACTTTACCACTTTCATATTTTAAATCAGTTATTACAAGCTCGTTTTGTAAATATATAGAAAATAAAATATCAACAATTAACTCTTGTAAATTTTTAGGGTCGGTTATTTTTTTAAGTTTTATCTCATCTTTTAATTTATCGATGAAATAAATTACTGTATCAACTCCAACATCGGCTTGAATAAATAAATCTTCAATACTGTCAAATAAATCATCATCAATTTTATTTTTATTTTTTAAAAGTTCACTTAATGATGAAAAAACTACTTTACTTTTATGTAGTCCCATTTCATATTTTTTATTTACTGGCTTTTTCTTAAATAAATTTTTAAAAAATCCCATTTTACTTATTCATCCTTCTTACTAAATTTTTTCTTATATCCAACTTTTTTAATTTTTTCAATATAGTTGCAATTAGGATAATTTGAGCAACCTATAAATTGTCCGAATTTTGATCTTTTATAAATAAGTTTTTCTCCGCAATTAGGACAATTTCTTCCCACTTCTATTGGAGATGCTTTTTCCATATTTTCTTTAGCATTTAAAACAAGTTTAGAAAAACCATTATAAAAATCGGTTAACAATTTTATATAATCAATATCTCCTTCTGCAATCTCATCAAGTTTGGTTTCCATTTTTGATGTATAACTAATATTTATTATGTTAGAAAAATATTCTAATAATTTATCATTTGCAAGTATTCCGAGTTTTGTAGGAATCATATATTTATTTTCTACTTCAACATAATTTCTTGATTTTAGTGTTGATATAATTGTTGCATATGTAGATGGTCTTCCAATACCTTCTTCTTCTATTTTTTTAATTAAACTTGCTTCGGTGTATCTTGATTTTGGCTTAGTTTGTTTTAATGTTTTAACAATTTCAAAATCATCAATCATATCTCCTATTTTATAATCAGGTATTACTGCATCACTAATTTTTTCAAATATCTGATTTCCTTTAAATATATTTTTCTTGCTTGTCGCTTTAAATTGATGAGTATTTGATTCAAAAATATAATCAATTATTTTAGTTTTGCTTGGCTTCATAAAGACTGATAATGTTCTTTCATAAATTAGTTTATAAATATTATATTCATCTTTTTCAAGATATTTTTTAATACTTTCAGGGTCATATTTTAGACTAGCAGGTCTTATAGCCTCATGAGCATCTTGAATCTTTTTACCTTCTTTAATTTTATTTTTATATTTTTCTAGGTAATCACTACCAAAATCTTTTAATATCTTATCTTCTGCAATAGTGCAAAAATCATCTGATAATCTTGTTGAATCAGTTCTAATATATGTAATAAGTCCTGTTAGTTCTCCAAAAATTTCTTTACCTTCAAAAAGATTTTGTAAAATAAGCATTGTTTTTTTAGTAGAATAACCAAATTTATTAAAGCTTTCTTGTTGTATTGACGATGTTATATATGGAATTTTAGCCTTTGAACTTGCAATTCTTTCATTAATTGCAACAGTCTTAAAGGGATTTTTAGCCTCTTTTAATATTTTATTAGCAATATCTTCTTTAATATCAATTGGTTTAATATTTATATAATCAGCGCTAAATAAAAAAATATTATTTTCAATATCGACGGGTTTATTATCAATTGGCTTATATAATTTTATATCAAAGTATTTTTCAGGAACAAATGCTAGAATTTCTTTTTCAAGTTCAACAACTAATTTTAATGCAACACTTTGAACACGTCCTGCACTTCTTCCACCTACCTTTGTTTGAACTATATTAGATAGGCTAAATCCTATTATTCTGTCAAGAATTCTTCTTACTTCTTGTGATCTGACAAGGTTAATATCAATTTGTCTTAGATTATTTATTTCACTTAAAATTTTATCTTTTGTAATTTCTTGAAAGGCAACTCTATTTTTTAAATTTATATCAAGACCTAATAGCTCAGCAATATGCCATGCAATCGCCTCACCTTCCCTATCAGGGTCGGTTGCTAAAATAATTGATGATTTATCTTTAAATTTTTTTAAATCTTTAAGGATAGTTTCTTTTCCATCAATTAGTTTATAATTAGGTTTAAAATTATTATTAATATCAACTCCAAATCCACCTTTTCCTGTATACGCAAGATCTCTAAGTGCTCCTTTTGTTGATACTACTTTATAATCTTTTCCAAGATAGTTTTCAATTGTTTTTGCCTTTGTAGGCGATTCTACGATTACAAGTTTCATAAATTTAATTATATTTTATTTATCTTATTTGTCAATTATAACTCCTTTAAAAGTTTTTCTATGTATTGGTGTAGGGCCTAATTTTTTAATACTTTCGTAGTGTTTTTTAGTTGGGTACCCCATATTTTTATCAAAATCATAGCCTGGGTATTTTTTGCTATACTCTATCATTAAATTATCTCTATATACTTTTGCAACAATTGAAGCGCAACTAATTGATAGGCTTTTTATATCTCCTTTTTTAATTGTTTCATGGTTATAATTTATATCAAATGGTTTTGGGATATAATCAATTAAGATATAATCTGGTTTTATGTCAAGTTTATTAATAGCATCTTTCATAGCATATTTAGTTGCATTTAATATGTTAATATTATCAATTATATCATTTTGGGCAATGCCTATTTTAATATCTATTGAATTTTCTTTAATTATTTTAAAATATTCCATTCTTTTTTTAGCAGATAATCCTTTGGAATCAGTTTTAAGGCTAATGTTATTTGGCCATTTTAAAATAACTGCTGCACATACCACAGGACCTGCAAGAGGACCACGACCAACCTCGTCAACTCCTGCAATTATTTTATATTTTTTTAAATAATATTTATCAAATTTATATAAAGGTGATTCTTCCAATTAGTCCACTCCTTAAATCTTTTAGGATTAGTTTTGATGTTTTATCGCAATCAACTATTCCGCCTTTTAATAGGACACCTTTTTTTAATCCTATATTATTTATAATATCTTCTGTTTTCATACTTTCATCTATATTATATCTTTTAAATAAATAATTAGGATATGATTTTTTTAATTCATTTATTAAATTATAAACAATTAGATATGTATCTAAATTATCATCAGGTATACTTCCTATATAAGCAAGTTTAATAGCATCTTCATTACTAAGTTTAGGCCATAAAAGTCCAGGAGTATCAAGTAGCATAAAATCATCATTTAATCTAGTCCATGAAATATCTTTGGTTGTTCCGGCTAAATTTTTTACTATTACTTTATTTTTTTTATTTATTCTATTTATAAAACTTGATTTTCCTGAGTTTGGTATACCAAGTATTGCTAGTTTGTATGGTTTAATATTTAATTTTTTTTCTTTTGCTTTTTTAATTTTTTCTTTTAGGATTGAATTTTCTATTAGTGGCTTTATCATATCAAAGCCGATGTTATTTTTGCAATCAACTTTTAGACAGTAGAAATTTTCGCTTTTATATTCATCTATTACTTTATCAACAATTATATTATCAGATAGGTCAATCTTATTAAAAACTAATAGAACTGGTTTTCCTTTTGTAAGTTCTTTTAACTCTTTAAAAAAACAAACTTTAGGAGCTCTTGAATCAATAATTATAATTGAAAGATCAACAACTCTAAGTTTGTCTTTTAACTCTTTATAAGTCTTAGCCATATGTCCTGGAAACCAGTTTATATTAAGACTACTCATTTTATATATTTACCTACAATTTTATAATAATCAAATAACCCATAGTATCTTGAATCTCTTGAGTTTGTATAATTATCACCAATTAGCATATATTTATTTTTAGGTATAACAAAAGCAAATTTATCTTCTAAAAAACTTAATTTATATTTTTTAATTAAATCGGGGCTTGCATTTCCTAACCACATATTATGATCATTTGTTTTTTCAAGATAACTGTCTTCACTTATAGGACCATTAATAAGTCCTTTGATTGCGCCTATTTGTTTAATTGTAAATAGAGGATTAAAATCATTACCATTATATTTTTTAAAATTATAATATTCTAGTGTATCTTTTCTAATTACCCTTATATAAAAATTATCATTTTTTAAATCCTTTTCAAAATATATAACATCCCCTGGACAAGCAACTACTCTTTTAACTATTCGCTCTTTTGTCTTATCAGGTTTTGCAACTACAATATCGTTATGTTCTATATTTAGATTGTATTTTTCAATAGCAATTCTTTTTCCATTTACTAATGTATTGTTCATTGAATTTCCTAAAACTCTTGGAAACTCATATAATTGTCCTAAAAATATTACTAAAAAAGAAAAAACCATAATTGAAAAAGGAAGATAGTCTTTTAGGATGCTTCTTATAATTTTGTTTAATTTATTTTTAAATGTAAATTCAAAAATAATTGAACCTACACCAATAATTGGTAAAAAGATTGCCAAAAAGACCAAAAAAGGATTTGATCCTAGTTTTTGGTAGTTTGTTAAATATATTACTAAGTTTACCTGTTGAGAGAAAACAAGAAAAAATAAACTTAAAATAAGATTATATTTTTTGTTTAAATTCTTTTTAAATTCTTCTTTAATCATCATATCCAAGTATTGCTCTAAGTTGCATTGGAGATACTAATACCTCACGAGGCTGGTTATTTCCTTTTGAAGGCGCTATAATATTATAATTTTCAAGAGCATCTAGTAATTTTTGTGCTCTATTAAATCCCATATTAAACTCTCGTTGAATTAAATTTGCACTTGCACTTTGAATATCAACAACAAACTTAGCAACTTCTTCGAACATTTCATCTTCAACTTTTTCAAGTGGTTTAGATATATGAATTAGTTCATCATGAGTAAATACATACTCTGGTCTTTCATTTCTTCTTATAAAATCAACAGCCGAGTAAATTTCATTTTCAGGAACATATGCTCCTTGTATACGGTGAGGTTGCTCAATTGAAGAATACAGCATATCACCTCTACCAAGTAAATTTTCAGCGCCTGATTCATCAAGTATTGTAATAGAATCAACATAAGAGGCAACTCTAAATGCAATTCTTGTTGTTATATTTGCTTTAATAACTCCTTTAATTACATTTGTAGTTGGTCTTTGAGTTGCAAGAATAAGATGTATTCCAGCAGCACGAGATTTTGAAACAAGTCTTTGAATAGCAGTTTCAACATCATTGGCAGCGACACTCATTAAATCGGCATATTCATCAATTAGAATAACTATATTAGGCATTTTTTTAGAATTTATTTCGCCAATTTCAACTTTCATATTATAACTTTTTATATCCTTTGATCTATTTTCTGATAATATTTGGTATCTTCTTTCCATCTCATTTACAGCCCATTTAAGTGAAAAAGCAGCAACTTTTGGATCTGAAATAATTGGAGTTATTAAATGCGGTAAATCATTATATGCATTAAGCTCAACCATCTTAGGATCAATTAGTATAAGTTTTAAATCATCAGCTGTGTTTTTTAAAAGAAGAGATAAAATCAAGGCATTAACGCAGACACTCTTACCACTATTAGTAGCACCTGCAATTAAGCAGTGTGGCATATTTTCAATATCAGCATAAATATATTTTCCATCGATATCTTGACCAAGTACTACTTTAAGATTGTTATTATTGTCATTTAAAAATTCAGGATTTGATACGCAATTACCAAACAATACAATCTCGGGTTTTAAATTTGGGACCTCTATACCAATATATTTTTTACCTGGAATTGGGGCTTCTATTCTTATATCCTTTACTTTTAGATTCATTTTGAAATTATCTGAGATATTAAGTATTTTTTTAACATTAATACCTCTTTCAATTTCAATCTCGTATCTTGTAACAGTAGGACCTTTTGTAGATTTAACAACTCTACCGTCAAATCCAAACTCATTTAATGTATCATTTATTGCACTTATATGATCAAGTAGCCATTGTGGCCTATCGTTTAAGGTAATATCTGATCTTGAAAAAAGATTAACCGATGGAAGTCTTGATTCACGAGGACGCTTAATAGTTGTTTCTTCTTTTATATTTTCTTCATATAAATTAGTATCATAATCTGTCATTTTAGGTCTTGAGTAAGTTTTTGCCTCAGGCTTTAAAAATTCAGGAATTTCTTCATCTTCGCTAAAATACTCAGAATTATTAAGCTCATTAAGTTCATCTTCTGTTAAGGCTAGATCAGCATCATTTATATCAATATCATCATAATCATCACCATAATTTAGGTTTTTATCTGTTGAAAAGTTATTTTTTAGCTCTTCTTCATCTTTCTTTTTGATATCATTTGTAAAATTATCAGTAATTGGGTCTATTTTATTATTTTCATAAATTGATGGAATTTCTTCATCTTTTGGAATATATATCTTTTGGCCAAGATATTTCTCACTTGATTCATTTGTATGAATATTTGGAAATTCACGATAAATAGTTCCGTATTTTTCTATTAGCTCTTCTTTAGAAACTTTTTTAACCTTTCTAAATGCATCATATCTTTCTCTTACGTCATCCATTCTATTTATCATACTTTGAGGAATGAATCCATCTTTTATATTCCTTCCGAAAATAGGAGAAACAGCACTTGTTGGCTTATATTTATTTTCTTTTTTTAAACCATATACTTTAATAATTTGTGGGATGCGAAAAACACTTTGTTTGGTAATAACATTTCCTAATTTTTTGGTTTTCTTTCTTCTAATGCACATATTATTTTTTCTCCTTATCTTCTAAAACAGATTTATAAATTTCTTCGAGTTCCTTTGCCTTATTTTCTTCATCTGTTTCACTTAAATAAATTTCTTCTTTTGTTGAAAATATACATTTACTGTAAATTAAATATGATTCTTCACCAATAATTTCAATAATTTCAAGTGTTATATTTAGTATAATTTTATTTACAATTGGTTCATATACAGCCTTTCTAAACCAGAAAACTGGATTAAAAATTTGGACAACTTTTAACAATTTATCAGCATTTGATAATTTAGCACCTTCAACAGCAGCTGAGTTTCTTATTCTTTTTTCAAGATTTTTAAGATCGATTATTTGCTTAATTGTCATATTTCTAAATCTTTTTAAAATTTTATTCTCAAAAAGTCTATCAACACGGCGTGATATATATCTTGTAAGAAGAAGTATTTCATCTATTGTAAGCTCAAATTGTGGTTTTTTTGATCTTACATTAAACTTAGATGCAATATCTTTAATCATTCTTGCTGTTATTACTTTAAAATGATTAAATGCTCCTATTTCCTCTCTTACGCTATCATTTTTATATTCATTTTTACAATCTTCTACAATCCATTTTATTTCTTTTTTAAATATTGGGCTTAGATTAGGTCTATTTTTTTTACTACTTTTTTTAAAACTTGAAAGTATAAAATAAAACATAATTAAAAAAAATATTGTTGCGCCAACAAATATTCCAACTAAAAACGACATAAAACTTGTTATAGAAATTTTTAATACAAAATTCTCCATAATCTATATAAATTATACCATTTTTAACTTTTTTAGTATCTAAATGAGTTAAAATTTGTTTTTTTTGCTATTTTTTGTAAAATTTATATATGAATTTATTAAAACTTATATTTATAGATATTGATGGAACCTTAATTAGAAAAGACCAAATAATACCTAAAGAAAACATTAAAATAATAAGAAAATTAACTAAATTAGGCTATAAAATTATTCTTGCATCTGGTAGACCTTATTGTGCTAGTATACAAGTATATAAAAAGTTAAGGCTTAACTCTTTTTTAATTACTGATAATGGTGCAACCATATCAAATCCTAAAGATAAAAAATTTAAGCAAATAACAAATATAATGGATGAATCTTTGTTTAAAAAGTTATTTTTAGATATAAAAAAATATACCTATTCAGCGCTATATAATATAAATGATGCAGTATATATTTATAATGATAATAAATCTTTAGAATATTTTAAACATGGTGCTAAAAAGAAAAATACTTTTGTAGGAGATTTTACTATTTTTAACACATCTCCATCAGGTGTATTATATTTAATAAATAAAGCTGATGTATTGCCTTTTGAAGATGTAGTTGATAAAAATTATAAAATGTTTGGAAAGCGTTTTTGGGGGATATATCAAGATAATGCTTTATATGAAATATTTCAAAAAAACATCTCAAAAGGAAATGGAGCAAAAATTGTATCTGATTTATTAAATATACCTCTTGATAATGCTATTTGCTTTGGTGATGGAGAAAATGATATTGAACTTTTTAAATTATGTAAGGTAAGCGTTGCTATGAAAAATGCATCAGATAATGTAAAAGAAAATGCCACTCATCAAACAGAATTTGAAAACTATAATAGTGGCATATATCATTTCATAGTAAATAATTATAAATATTAAATACTATCATCTATTAAATTATAATCGTATCCTAGTTTTAAAAGTTTTAATCTTAGTTTAGTCTTACTTGAGATATCATCTTTTTTAATTTTAGATGATATTTTTTTTATATCTTCTTTAATTAAATCTAAATCATTTAAATTTTTATTTAAAAAGAAATTATTAACCACATAATTTATGTTTTCCATCTGATATCCTTTTTGATAAAACTTTGCTTTTATTTTTTCTTTTCTATTTTTTATAGATCCTTTTTCAAGCATAAAATAGTAGTTTAGTTTTTTAGTTATATATTCTTTTTCATCAGTTAAATCAAGTTCATTTTTAATTATTTCTTTGGCTATTCCTTTTTTTGAAAGTTCATCTTCAATATAGTTTTTACCATATTTTATAATTTTACTATTTATATAAATTTTAGTAAATAATGTATCATCTAATAGTTTTAATTCATTTAATTTACTTATAACCTTTTTTATATTTTCATTATCTATATTTAAACTTTTTAAATAAGATATTACTTCATATTCAGATTTTATAAAGTGAAGATATTTAAGAGCCTTTTCAAAGGCTATCTTATATAAATTCTCATCATATATTATTTTTAAATCATTATCATTATATGTTTTGTTCAAAAGATTATATTTTACAATTATTTCCTTAGAAATTAGAATTTGCATTCCATCATATAAAAAATAATAATTATTTTTTTCTTTTATGATTGTCATTTTTTAATTATATCAATAAGTTGCCTATCATATCCATTATCTATAGCATTTTCATAAAGTAAGGAGCCTTGGAATGAGTAGGTTTTTCTTATAAGTAAATAGCGGTATATTTTAGCGTATGTAAAATATGTAAATTCATCATCTGGTATATTATATTTTGTTTCTGTTGGTGTTATTCCAACTTGGTTTGTAAATTTTTTTAAGTATGATTTGATTTTTAAATCAAAATATCCATCAGTTCTTAAAAATGTATTATCAATTAAATTTTTATATTCTGTTGAATTAGGATCAGAAAACTCAGGGAATTTATCAAGATTATTTTTTATATAATACATCAAAAAATTTGCAAGAAATCCGATTTTTTCAACATCCACGGTATCATATTTATAGCTTGGTTTATTTATACCAAGAGAATTAAATAAATCATCTTGAGCGTTATTTTCAACATAAGAAGCAGTATTTTTATTTATTATTTTTCCATTTGAATCTGTAATATATGTTAAATCTTGGATTCCTTTATATCCTTTTCTATAATATCCCCATTTACCTGCGGTAATTGTTGCCTTGGCAATGCCATTTTGGAATATGCTACTATCAAGACCTGATTTAATAATTGTTTGTTGGAATAAATCTTTTCCGAATGTTTCACTTCCATATACTTCGCAATTTGGGCAATGTTCTTTCATAACTGATGCAAATACCTCGGCAGCACTTGCGGAACGACTATTTACAAGAAGTTTTATTTTATATTTTCTATCTAGATTTGGACCATCATATTTTGAAAATATTTCCATATCTTTGTATGGGTCTTTTTTTAAGGCATTTGGAACAAGTGAAAAAAGATCTAGATGCTTTCCATTATGAGGAATAAACAATTTTAAAATATTAAAAACAGAATACAACTCACCACCTGGATTATTTCTTAAATCAATTAAAAGTTCATTATTTTCACTATCAGATAAAAAATTATCAATTTCTTCTAGGGCTTTTTGAACTCGTAGATGGCTATCATCTCCACCTTTTCTTTCTTCTGGTGAAAATTCTTTTATTCTTAGATATGATAATTTTTTACCATCATTTATACCAGGAAATTTATTTTTTTCATAGTTTATGTATTCGACAGAATTATTCTTTTCGTATTTTTCGTATCTCATTGTAATTTTTTTTTCTAAATTTATATTGTCAAGAGGATTTTTAACTATAATATCAATTTCTTTTTTCTCTTCGCTTAATTTTATCTTATTAAAGACATTATCTAGATTATCTTTAAAATCATTTATATCTTTAAAGTAAATATTTTTATTTTCTTTTTTATCATGATAACCTACTATAACATCCCCTGGATATAGGCATCTTGTAATATCGCCATCTTCTTTAATGTTTTCTGAGGCCAGGGTTTTATTTAAAATTCCTGTAACCATTAAGCCTTTAATGCTATTTTTATTATATCCTGATACATAAATACCATATCCACCGCTTGAATTCATTTGATAGGCAAGCTCACTTAATCTTGTATAGCGATCATTTCTAATATTAAATAAAGCATCGTAGTAAGCCTTTTTTAATTCTTGCCTTGATACATCTTTGTAAAATTTTTCTAAAAATAAATTTTCAAGTTCCTCTAAATCACTAAAGCGATTACTATCTTTCTTATTTTTATTTTCAACTTTACCAGTTAAAAAATAACCTACTAAAAAGCCAGTAGTCATTACAAAAAGTAAAGCCATAGTTATTATAATTATAAAAAGATTTCTCTTTTTATAAGTTATATAAAGACCATTATTATTTTCAAATTCATTTTTAAAATTATCTTCCATTTTATTCCTTCCTTTCAAAGCCACTTCCGACAACTTCTGTTGTTTCTACAAAAAATGAAAAACTCTCAGGATCTGTTTTTGAAACAATCTCTTTAAGTAAGTAAACCTCATTTTTTCCAACTGTGCAAACTATCATTGTTTTTCCATCTTCTGTAAATCCACCTTTTACATCAATTTTTGTAAAACCTCTATCAAGCTTTTCAATTATTTCTTTTTTTACTAACTCGCATTTATTAGTAACGACAAATACAGTATATCCTCTTTTACCGAGTACCATAAACTTATCAACTACAACACCAATTAAAATAACAGCAATAATTGAGTATAAAACAATTTCAATTTCAAATACAATAAGTCCTAAAACTACAATAAGTCCATCTGTAAGATATATTGCAACAGACATAGGTATTTTAAAATATTTATGAAATATTTAATTTT
>CAUTNH010000024.1:0-13806 GCA_963540225.1 uncultured Acholeplasmataceae bacterium
ATTTTAGAAATAGAATATATTAATAGTGTTTCAAGTTTTGATATATTTAATTTTGAAATGTCTAGAAGGAATACTATAAAATATGAAACATCTGATGGAGATATTATTTTAAATATTTTCAAAATAACATCTTATTTTGAGTAAATAATTTATGTATTTATTCACAATATTTGCCATAAATAAATAAAAATATAAAAAAAATACCATATTTTTACACTATGGATTTAAAAATATATAAATAGTGTATAATTTTTATATGAGAAAAAAATATTTGTATATTGTTATCCTATCACTACTTTTTACGTCAGCTATAACTTTCTCAATAAGATTTTTTAAACCAGTAGGTAACAATGAAGTTAAAAATACAGAATCTGAAGAATTTAAAAATAAAACCCTGCCAATAATTAAAGGCAAAACACCATATGATTTAGATGCATTAAAAAACCTATATACAGCGCTAGGAGTATTTGAAAAGAAAAAATACTATCAATTTAATGGTATAGGTGAGGTTGTAGCAGAACCTAAACTTGTATCAACTAGACGCCAACCTGTATATGAGAGAGCATCATATAATAATGGTGAGTTTGTTCTTGAAGGAATTTCACCAAGTAATATAAAGATTGCAGAGGTTGTCAATCACCATTATGAGAATAATTCAAAAGGTGTTTTTTTAGTCTACAAAGGAACTGCTGATGAAAAGGGTAAAAATATAAAATGGCAAAACGAGCCTAGAAAATATTCTAAATCTGAGTTTCAAAATAAATATGGAATTAGAAGAGTTGCTCCAACTCCTTATATTGTAAATGATTACACAACAAATATAGAAAACACAACTCAGGTAAGACTTGCTAATGGTAATTTAAAAATTACTACAACATTAGATCCAATAAAATCATCTGAACTTTATAAAAGAACTATCGCAACTCAAGGAAATGCTAAAAACTTTCCTTTATTTAAAAAAGTTAAAATAGAATTTGAAATAGATAAAAATTGGAATGTTATAAAAACTAGCACATATGTTGAATATTTTATAGATACATATGGTGGTGCTGATTGTAAAAGTAGCATGACTCATCAATTTTTCTATAAAAACGAACCTATTTTTGACAGAGAAATGTATGAGAAGTTTTTTGATAGTAAGATAGATGATGATAATAAAGAAGAAAATCCTTCAGCATTAGAAGTTTTAACAGAAGCATTTGCGGGATATCTTTTAGATGGTTTTAATTTTGAGTTTACAAAGGAAAATAAAAATATCTTAAATTTATCAGCATATTTAAATGGTGGAGGCATAAATTTAAGTGGGAGTTTAAATTTATTTGGAATTGATATTTTATATGATGGAAAAAACCTATTTATAAACAAGGACGGCAAAGGATATGTTTGTAATATATCTGAGTTTATAAGTTTATTAAATTTATTTAATATAAACCTTAATTTAGATAAATCTGATTTAATAAATAAATTATCTAATCTTATGGAAATTTCCAAAGTATCTGATGGCTATGATATAACTATAAAATATCTTGGATTTAAAGCAGTTATTAAAATTAGTTCTGATAAAAAGGTAAAAGGTATTAAACTTTATACAAGTTATAAAAATCTTGATTTTTTAAATGATGTAGACATTAAACTTGTTAGTAAAAAATATGAATTTGTAAAAGTTGAAAAATATGATAATTTATCATCTAATATAATAAATTATTTTAAGAGTCTAGTTGAAAATAAAGAACATAAAAATAACTTTGAAAAAGCCTTTTCATTTAATTTTAAATATAAGAGTCTATCATTTGATGGAAAATTAAAGTTTGAGGTAAATAATAATAATTTTAGATTTTATCTAAGATCTAAATTAAATGATAAAGATTTTAATATTTCTTATTTAAATAATTATTTTTACCTAGAATATGATGGTGAAGTTATAAAATTAAGCAAAGATAATTTTAATAATATATTATCTAATTTAATTGATAATTTAAATAATAAAAATATAAAAGATATTTTTGAAAATATTTTAAAAGGAAACTTTAAAGAAATATTTAAAAATCTTAATTTATCTGGCTTAGATATTGAGGCTATAATAAAAAGTATTATTTTAAATAGAGATTTTATTTCTTATGATAATAATAATTTTAATTTTAAATTATCTAGAAATGGAATTTTAAATTTATCATTTAAAGATTTTAATTTTAGTATTAAAAATATAAATACTGCTGAGTTTAATAATTTAGAATTTAATAATGCAAAAGAGATTGATTATGAGTTATTAAATAATTTATTAGATATATTTAAAAATATTAAAAATATGTTTAATACTAAGGAACTTGTTTTATCTAATTTTAATTTTGAGTATAAGGACTATAAGTTTGATGGAGTTTTAAAATTTAATTTAAATGATAATTTATTTAATCTTTCAGGAAGAATAAACTTTAAAAATATATCATCTAGTATAGATTTAGTTATTAAGGATAAAATAGTTTATTTAAATTTATTTAATAAGCTTAATTTTAAATTTTCGCTTAATGAGGTAGATTTATTTAATGATTTAATTGCTAAATTTGTAAAGGATTTTAATAAAGATAATCTTAACTATGATTTCTTAATTAAGAAAATATTTAAATTTATTCATAATGATGAGTTTAAAAATTTATTTAATCAATTAAAAAAATCCATAGATAATTCTAATATAAGTTTTGAAAATTCTAATATTACATTAGAAGATAGAAATTATTTAGATATTAAAGATATAAGGGATTTATTAAATAATATTGCTACTGATTATTTAAATATTAAAAAAGATGAAAAAATTGAAAAAACATTTAATGTAGATATAAATTATACTAAAAATGATAAAACTCATAAATTAAATTTTGATACATATTTATATCTTAGTAAAAACTCAATTGATATATCAATAACTGGTAGTTATATTTTAGATAATACAGAAATACCATTTAGGCTTAGATATGATGGATTTAATTTATTTTTAGAATATAATAAAAAGAAAATATCTCTTAAAAAAGAATTACTTTTTGAAATAATCGACAAATATCTGCCTAATAACTACGGCAATACATTTAGTAAGTTTTATGATTCTTTAAAAGAAAATAGAATATTTGATTTTATTAAAGATATAAAAGATGATAATTTAAATTGTGATTTAGATAATTTGTTTACTGATTTTATAATGAATAGTTTTAATCTTTTAATTAGTTTAAAAGATAATTTAGATATAAAATTAGAATATGAAAATAACATTTCAAAACTATTGGTAAATAAATTATTTAAAGATGGTGGAATTTTAAATTTAGTTTTTAAAAAATCTAATTTAAATAAATCAGATATTATTCTTCCAATAGATGAAGCAAAAGAGATAAAAAAGGATTTAGTTGATAATATAACTTATTTACTTGAAAAATTTAGAAAAGTTTACGATAGTAAAAAATTAAAAATTGATAATTTTAATTATATAGAAGATGGCATAAACTTTTCAGGAAGATTATTATTTGATTTAAATAATAAAAAAATTTCACTAAATGCTAAATTTATTGTAAATAAGGTTAAATTTAATGCTGAGATAATATATGAAAATAATCGCTTTTATATAAAGATGTTAAATAATTTAAAAACTTATATAGCAGTTAATGAACTTGATAAACTAGATGAGATATTATCGCTTTTAAATATTAAAGTTTTATCTAATACTAATTTAAAAGAATATCTTGAAACATTTGACATATTATCTTTTATAAACGCAAATAGCATAAAAAATATTTTGGATAAATCTTTTAGTCTACTTCATGATGATTTAAACTTATATAAAATAGTAAATAATGTATTAGATGTTTTCAAAAAATCAGATATTAGTTATGATTTTTCTAATGATATTAACCTTGAAAGTAGTGAATATACTAATTTATTAGAACAAGCAGATTTTATTAAAAATATAATAAATTCGTATAAAGAAAAAAATCTCGATAAGTTCTTAGATGATAAATACTTACTTGAAGGAAAAGTATTTAATGAGAAAACTTTAAAAGAAGAAATAAACTTTAATATAAGATTATCAAAATCAAATGATAATAATTTAAGAAAAGTTATGTTTGATTTAGTCTTAAATGATTTATTAAGAGATCAAGTTCACAAGGCAACAATATATTATGAAAATGGAATGTTTTATTTAATATATAATAATCTTTCAACTAAGATTAAGCCAAGACCATTGAAGTATTTAATTTCAAGAATACTTGAAATAATAGGAATAAATAATGATTTATTATTTAAATTACTAGATGTTGAATTATCAGGAATTGAGAGTGTTATTAAAGATAAAATATTTAAAGATGGCGCCAAAGAAGTTGATTTAGATGATATTTGCTACGATGCTAGTATAAATGGTAGTGAGTTAGGTATAAATCTTCTTAAAAAGATTTTTGAAGAATTTGAGCCAAGTTTTGATCTTATATCAAAACTAGTTCATAAAAATGGCAAATTAAATGAATTTATATTAAATAATTTATATGTATCTAAAAATAGAAGACTTGATTTAAAACTTACAAGTTCAGACCACGGAATAGATGCTAATATTTCTGATGAGAAAAAAGATACAGCAATTGATTTATTAAATATTGAAAAAATTGCTGATGCCTTTATTAAAACACAAGCAACTAGAAAATATCACCTAGTTGCAACAGGAGCAAATAAAGAAATCACTCTTAATATTGGCGATATAGCATCAGGAATTAAGTTTAATTCAATTGATATAAAAATAACTGTTCAAAAAGATGGAACTATTAATATGCATGCTCACTACTTTCATGATTCATGGCTTTCTGGAACTGTTACTAAAAATTATATGAATGATCATGATTTATATATAAAAGATAATAAGATGTTTTTAAAAAGAAAGTTTAAATATACATGGCTTTCTAGATGGAGTTATGAAACATATACGAATGAGCAATTAAGAAGTAAAACAAAAGATGATTTAATTGCAACTTTATTCTCATTTGGTCCAAGTGTTCAAAGAGCAATTAAAAATAATATTTCAGGAAGCGAATCTGATCCTAACTATCTTAAAAAGATTCCACCGCTTGATGCAATACTTAATGGCTATAAATCAATTGATGAGCTAAATTATGACATTAATTTTGATCTTCAAGCAATAACTAAGAATAATTCGTTAGGATTATTAAAAACTAATCTTACAATAAACAATGGTTATTTACATAAAATTAAATTTAATACTAATTTATCTATTTTAAATGTTTTGGGAGAGTTTGAATTAGTTCAAGATAATAATGATTGGGAAATTGAATATCCTAGCGATTTTAAATAAAAGTGCCAAATAGCACTTTTATTTTTATCTTAAATTAGTTTCTGGTAATTCATATTATATTTTCTTTGTTTATTTGTGTTAGAATGTGATAAAATTTGCATTTTGGTACAAAAAGTTTCAAAAATAAAAAGTTTTTGCATTCGAATGCAAAAACTTATAGTTACCTTTTTATATGTGGCTCTAGTTCAAAGTTTATGTTGACATACTAATTCCATATGTGCTTACACAAGTTATGTGAGTTTTTTTTACGCTTCAAATCAAGCTGTAAAATTTTTGAAAAAAAGATTAAATTTTTAGTTGAGATAATGAATGATAGAAAAACACAAATTTGAAATTCAGTCTTACAAAAGAAAAAAGGTGTATACCATACACCTTTCCTTAAGAAAAATCAGTTTATTTTTTTTCAGTTTTACTTTTTGCAGTGCTAGTTTTAGTAGTTTTTGTTGATGTAGTTTTTTTACTAGTAGTGCCTTTTTCATCTTTTGGTTTTACATCTTTTGCTTGTGTTTTGCTTTTAGATGTTTCTTTTTTCTCAACTTTTTCTACTTGCTTTTTAGTAGTATCTTTTTTTAGATCTTCTACCTTCTTAGCTTTTTCTGCAACTTTTGCATTTTCTGGTGATTTTTCTTTTTTCGCACTTAGGACAAGACGCCCCTTGTAATAACCACTATTTTTAGTTACTCTATGTGGTAAGGTAAACTCACCTGTTTCTTTGCAAACAACAAGTGTTGGTGCTTGCAACTTATAATGAGTTCTTCTTTTTCTTTTAGCGGTTTTACTAGTTCTTCTAAAGGGTACTGCCATTTTTTCACCTCTCTTATCCTTATTTGTGATTATTTATAAACATTATATGGTGCCTCGGCTATAATATTACCAATTATAATTTCTTCAAGTTCAATTGTATCAGTAAGTGGATAATCTCCATCTTCCCCATTTGAAAAGATAAAATCAAAATTAGTATCTAGATTAACTACTACATCATCTAATGTATGAGAGCATAACATTAAAATTGAAGCAGATACATCTAAGTTAATATTAAGTGAGTTATTTACAAATTTATACCAGCCTGAAATTTTAGCTTTGTTTATTTTTTTAATATCTGGAAAGCCTTTAAAATCTTTTTCAATATTACTAATTTCAAAGTTAATATTTCCACTTTGGTTTAGTTCGTTTAATATAAGTTTATACATAATACATCACGGTTTAATATTATATAAAAAAATGGTTGTTTTGTCAAATAAAGAAGGGTTAGAAATTTTGATAATTTTGACAAAATGACTATTTTTTTATATAATTTATTTATAATAAATTCTTAAAAGGAGAACAAAATGCCAAAAATTGATAATACACTAAGAAAAAAAGAAAGGCTTATATCTCTGTCTTCAAATATTGAACTTGCAAAAGCAATATCTAAAAAAACTAATATTCCACTTGCAGATATTGAACTTGAAAATTTTTCAGATGGTGAAATACATTTTAGAGTAAAAGAAAGTGTAAGAGGCTGTTATGTATATTTAATTCAGTCAACATGCTTTCCATCTACAAAACATTATTTAGAGCTATTTATCGCCTTAGATGCTTTAAAAAGAGCATCAGTTAGAGAAATTACTGTAATAATGCCATATTATGGTTATTCAAGACAAGATAGAAAGGCTAATTCTCGTGAACCAATTACTGCTAAACTTATGGCTGATTTATTGCAAACGGCAGGTGCTGATAGAGTAGTTTGTCTTGATTTGCATGCTGCTCAAATTCAAGGTTTTTTTAATATTCCAATTGATAATTTTTCAGCAATTCCTATTTTATCAGAAGAATTTTCAAAATTAAATACAAATGATGTTGTTGTGGTTTCTCCTGATCATGGCGGTGTTGTAAGAGCATTGAATTTTTCAAAATTTATAGGTGTATCGTCTCTTGCTATAATTGATAAAAGAAGACCTAGAGCAAATGTTGCTGAGGTTTTTAATATTGTTGGTGATGTTAAAGGAAAAATCGCAATAATTGTAGATGATATTATTGATACAGCAGGAACACTAGTTGCGGCCTCAAAAGCACTAGTTGAAAATGGGGCTACAAAAGTTTATGCTGTTGCAACTCATCCTGTTTTATCAGGAAATGCTTATGAGAAAATTGAAAATTCAAATCTTGAACAAGTAGTAGTAACTGATACTATACCATTAAGTAAAAAATCAAATAAGATTCGTCAAATCTCAGTTGCACCACTTTTATCTGAGGCAATTATTAGACTTATAAATCAAGAATCTGTAAGTGGTATATTTAAGGCTCCTAATATTAAAGAATGAAACTTATTGTAGGCCTTGGTAATATTGGTAAAGATTACCAAAATACTAGACATAATATTGGTTTTATGGTTTTAGATAATCTTTGCAAAAAATTAGATTTTAATTTTACTTCAAATAATAAGTTTAAATCTGAAATTTTTAAAACTAAAATAAGTGGTAGTGATGTTATATTTTTAAAACCATCAACTTATATGAACTTATCAGGTGAGGCCATATTAAAAGTTAAAAATTTCTATAATATAGATATTAGTAATATTTTAGTTATTGTAGATGATATAAATCTTCCTATCGGCTCAATTAGATTAAGACAGAAAGGTTCGGCTGGTGGACATAATGGCTTAAAAAATATTGAAAAAATGCTAAATACTAGTGATTATAAAAGACTAAGAATAGGTGTATCTAATAAATTTTTAAATGGTATGATGGTTGAATATGTTTTAGGAAAGTTTTCACAAGATGAATTAAACATATTAAATAATTTATTTCCAGATATAAATAATTTAGTTTTAGATTTTATAAAAGATGAAAATTTTTCTAATATAATGAGTAAATATAACAAAATAAATGAATAGTCTATTAAATAAACTAGTTTTAGATTTTTCAAAAAGTGATAAATTAAAATACTTTGATTTTGATGAAAGTATTTTCTTTATATTAAATAGTTTTTTTGAAAACAAAAAAACTATTTTTTTAACATTACCTAAAATTCAAGATGCGTCAAAGTATTTTTTAAAACTTTCTGAAATAATTCCTGATAATATTTTATTTTATCCACTTGATTCATATCTTACAATTTTTACATCTCTTGCAAGTGGAGATTTTTTATATGAAAGATTAAACACAGTAGAAAAACTTTTGAAAAATGATAAAAATTATATCGTAGTTACAACTTATGATTCTTTATTAAAATATCAAATGCCGTTTGATATTTTTAAAAGTAGCATTATAAATTTTAAAAAAGGAAATCTATATCAAAGAGATGATATAAAAAATAAATTAACTAATATGGGATATAAATTTAGCTATATTGTAAACTCACCTGGTGAGTTTAGTTTTAGGGGAGAGATCCTAGATATATATCCACTTAATTTTAAAAATCCAGTTAGGATTAATTTTTTTGATAATCTAGTAGAAGATATTAAAGAATTTGATTTAAACACTCAAATCTCAAACGAAAAAGTAGATAATATATTTATTTTTCCAACAAACGAGCTTATTTATGATGATAGTTTAAAATTAGAGTTTATCAAAAAAATTAGAGAGTATTTTTCAAATTTTAAACTAAGCCAAAAAGAAGAAGAAAAATTAGAGGAAGACTATAAAAAAATCCAATATCACAAACACCTAGAATCACTTTTAATATACTATAAAATAATTTTTGAAAAGCCACAAACATTATTAGATATTATCAAAAGTAAATTAGTTTATAAAATAAATTTAGATAATCTTTTTATAGATTTAGAAGAAAAGTCTTGCAGAGATTTTTTAAAGGCTGACTTAGATGGAAAAAACCTAACAAGCCTAAGCATAAAAAAAGATTTCATAGATATAAAAGATGAAATAATTAGTTTAAATTTAGCAAAAAACAAAAAAGAATTAAATATATCATTAGATGATTTTTTAACTAATTTAAAGACTAAATGGATTAAATATAATATATTTATTGACTATGAAAAAGAACTAGATAAAGAAAATTTTATAACTGGCCTAAAAAAATTTAAACTAGGCGATAGTCTAGATAAAAAAATATATTTTTTAAATAATAACTATAATATAAATTTTGTAGATGATAGTAATAAAATTGTTTATCTAAGTTTAAATAAATTATTAAATAAAGATAAAAAAACAAGTTATAAATATAGAAGTATTGTTAATCAAACAACTAAAATATATAAACCTGATGAGATAAAAAAAGGAGATTATGTTGTTCATTATGAACAAGGTATTGGAAGATATATTGGCTTAAAAACACTAAATACAACAGGTGTTGAAAGAGACTATCTTTTAATAAAATATGCAAACGATGAAAACTTATATGTTCCAATTGAGCAGATTGATTTTTTACTAAAATACCACAAAGATCCAAGTCAAAATATAAGATTATCTAGTCTTGGAAGTTCTACTTTTAAAAATCTTAAATTAAAAACTAAAAAGAAAATTAAAGACTACTACGATTATTTATTATCGGTTTATAATATTAGAAATAAGACAAGCGGATATTCTTTTTATGAAAATACTGAACTTGAAAATGAGTTAAAAGACGATTTTAAATTTGAAGAAACCAAAGATCAAAAAAAAGCAATAGATGATGTATTAAATGACATGAAAAAACAAACACCAATGGAAAGACTAATATGTGGTGATGTTGGCTTTGGAAAAACAGAGGTTGCAATAAGAGCAAGTTTTCGTTGTTGCTTAAATTCAAAGCAGGTTGCCATAATTTCTCCAACCACAATACTTGCTAAACAGCACTATGAAACCTTTAAAAAAAGACTTGAAAAATTTGGTGTTAGAGTAGAACTTTTAACAAGATTTACTAAAACAGCACAAAAAAATAAAATATTAAATGATCTAAAAACTGGACTTGTTGATATTTTAATAGGAAGTCATAAAATACTTGGTAAAAATGTCTTATTTAAAAATTTAGGACTTCTAGTAGTAGATGAAGAACAAAAATTCGGAGTTATAGCAAAAGAAAAAATAAAAGAAAAAAATCCAAATATTGATTGCTTATATCTTTCTGCAACCCCAATACCAAGAACTTTAAAAATGGGATTAAGTAAACTTAAAGATTTTAGTATAATTCAAACGCCACCTAAAAATCGTTTTCCTATTCAAACATATTTATTAAAATATAATATATTAGTAGTAAAAGATGCAATAGTAAAAGAGCTTGCAAGAGGTGGTCAAATATTTTATCTAGTATCAAAAATTGCTGATATTGAAAAGATAAAAAAAGAACTTGAAAAAATTCCTGATGTTAAAATTTCAATACTACATGGAAGATTAGAAAAAGATGAAATTTATAATGTTTTAGATGATTTTATAAGTGGGAAATCAAATTTACTTTTAACAACAACAATAATTGAAAATGGAATAGATATCCCCAATGCTAATACTTTAATAGTACACGATTCTAATAATTTTGGCTTGTCACAGCTTTATCAAATAAAAGGTAGAATTGGTAGAAGTGATAAAATAGGCTATGCTTATTTTTTGGCAGATGATTTTTTAAAAATATCTCCAGATGCTAAAAAAAGACTAGATGCCATAAAAGAATATAATATGCTAGGATCTGGCTATGAAATTGCAATGCAAGATCTTTTGATTAGAGGATCAGGTGATTTACTCGGAAGCAATCAATCAGGATTTATAGAAAGCGTTGGACTTATGATGTATTTAAGATTAGTCGATGAAGAAGTTAATAACTTACCTGAACCTGTGAAAGTTGATAATAAATTTTATTCTACCCATATAAAAGAAGAATATATTGAAAATGAAGATATAAGAATTGAAATACATAAAAAAATAAAAGATATTATCTCATATTCAGATATAATAAACTTGGAAAATGAACTAGTAGATAGATTTGGTAAAATGCATTATACATTAAAGTTATATATGCAAGAAACACTCTATAAGAAAAATTGCGAAATTTTAAAAATTATAAAAACTGAACCAAGTAAAAACAGTTTAAAATTAACAATAAGCCTGGATAATAATCAAATTTTTATATTTGATAAATTTATAGATATCTTAAATATGAAAAAAATTATGTTTAGTATTAAAATTTATGAGAATAATCTTATTATAAATTTAAACTTAGAAAATGATTTAAGAAATTGGCTTTATGTAATAAATGAGATAATAATGGATTATCTAAATTAAGGAGGGTATATGAAATATTATAAAAAACATAAAATGCTTGAAGAAGGATATCTTAGTGTCGATGATGTAAATAAAATTTATTATGGTGTTTATGGAAATGAAGAAGGAATTCCTGTTATGTTCGTTCACGGTGGACCAGGTGGTGGAACAGGTCCTAGATCACTTTATTTTTTAAATCCTAAAAAATATAAAATAATTTTATTTGATCAAAGAGGTTGTGGTAAGTCTCAACCATTTTTATCAAACTATAATAATGATATTTTTAACCTTGTATCTGATATGGAAGAATTAAGAATAAAATTAAATATTGATAAACTGGTTTTATTTGGTGGTTCATTTGGTTCTACTTTATCACTTGCTTATGCTATAAAATATCCTAATAATGTTTCAGCGATGATACTAAGAGGTATATTTTTAGGAAGAGATGAAGATGTTTCATGGCTTTATAAAGATGGGGCAATTCAGTTTTTCCCAGATGAGTTTGAAAAATATTTATCTATTTTACCTGATTGCGATAGATCTGATCCTATTAGTGGCTATTATAAGTTGTTTAATAATAAAGATATAAGTGAGAAAGTAAGAAATGAAGCCTACCAGAGATTTGCTAATTTAGAAGGCGCAATTGTTAAGTTAAAAACACCCGATTTAAAAATAGTAGAAAATCCTAAAAAAGAAATAATTCAAATTGCTTATTTAGAAAATTACTTTTTCTATAATAAAACTTTTAAAGATGACGATAATTATATCTTAAATAATATTGATAAAATAAAGCATATAAAAACTATTATAATTCACGGAAGATATGATATGGTATGTAGACCAATTCAGGCATATTTATTAAACAAGGCTCTTCCAAACTCTAAGCTTCATTTTGTAAATTTAGCAGGACATTCATCAAGCGATAAGGAAATGTTTGAACTACTAATGAAGGTAATGAATGAATTTAAAATATAAAAAGGCGCAAAAGCGCCTTTTATTTTATTTTTTTAACTGCTCTTAAAATAGCAGATTTTGCTCTTTTATTATTTTTAATCTCATCTAATGTTGGTTTTATTGCTTTTTTTGTAAGGAGAATAAAGTCTTTAGCTTTTTCTATATTTATAGGACTTAATTTATCAATTTTAATTTTTGTAAGCTCATTAAATTTATTTTTTACTAATCTATCTTCTAACGAGTGAAAACTAATAGCAACAACTATACCATCAATATTTAAACAATCTGGTATTTTATTAAGCATTTCACTAAGTGATTCTAATTCATCATTTACGAAAATTCTAAGTGCTTGAAAAACTTTTTTTGCGCTATGTCCTTTACCTACTTTATATTTGTCGCATATTCTAATAATATCATCGGATGTTTTAATTGGTCTTTCTTTAATAATATCATTTGCTATTTTTCTTGAGTTTTTTTCTTCACCATATTTAAAAAATATATTAGATAGCATTTCTTTATCAAAATTATTTAATAAATCAAGCGCACTAAGATTATTTTTTTTAGACATTCTCATATCTAAGTTATTTTTAAAAAGATATGAAAATCCTCTTTCTGGATTATCAATCTGATCTGATGAGAGTCCAAGATCAAAAATAATTCCATCTACTTTTTTAATATTTAGTTTATCTAAATAAATATCAAAGTTTCTAAAATTATCACATACGATATGAACATTTTTAAAATCTTTAAATTTTTCTATTAAATTATTATAGGCAAACTCATCTTGGTCAAAAATAATAAGCCTACCTAGTCTACTAAGATTATTTAATATCTCGCTAGAATGTCCGCCACGACCTCCTGTAAGATCTAAATAGATTCCATCTTTTTTAATATTTAGCAATTTTATTGCTTCATCTTTTAAAACACTTATATGCATTATTTATAATTTTTAAACGCTCCAAAATCAAATATATTTATGTAGTTTAATTTTTCAAGTAGCTTCCAGGCTTTGTTTGAGCGATTTCCACTTCTACAATAGACAACAATTATTGTAGATTTATTAGGATATCTTTCTTTAATTTCATTTTCAAAATATTCTTCACCTTTTTCAATATCGATATTTTCAGCACCAAGTATATGGTCTGAGAAGAATTCATCTTGAGTTCTTACATCAATTATCTTAACATTTTGATTTCCGTTTTTTTCTTGTAAAAATCTAAGTTCTTCAAGATTTATTTTTCCAGGTGATACTCTTGTAACTTTTTTATTGCACGCAAATGGTGAAATTAACAAAAACAAAAATAATAAGCTATATAATACTTTTTTCATAAATCCCCCTTATTT
>CAUTNH010000025.1:0-12465 GCA_963540225.1 uncultured Acholeplasmataceae bacterium
AAACAAGAGTTTTTAGAAAAAGAAGAGGCATTTAAGAAAAATCAAGCAGAGCTTTCTGAAATGCAAGAAAAGTATGAAGAAAATCTAGTAAATTTTGATGAAGAGATAAAAGAAGAAAAATCAAAAGTTAATGAAAATGAATTAGTAAAACAAGATAGAAGTAGCTTAAAAATAGATGATGCAAAAGCAACTAATTTAGGACAAGTTGAAGAAAACTTAGAAGAAGAAATTACAAATGAAACATATAACCTTCCTGCAAATGAGTATGACGAGGTTGGTAATTTATTAAACCAAGGAAACATTCTACCAAAAGTGTCACCTGAGGGTAATATGATTGCTAATACTAATAAAGAATCAGATTTAATTGTTTTTGAACCTCAAAAACAAGATTTAATATTATATGAGCAACTTGAAAAAAATAAGATTCATCGTAGAAGTATGCTTTCTTTAATTTTAATAATAATTGCATCTTTACTTATTGTTGCTCTTGGAACAAGTATTTATAGAATTCTTACAACATACACACTTTTAAATGCTGATAATTTTGATTTAGCACCAAAAAATAAGGAGGCACTTCAACCTTTATCAGATAAAACTTTAACTGTTTCTCCTTATGAATTTAATGGTATGCTTGATTTAAGAAATTATTATAAATCAAAGTCATCATCACTTAATTTTGAGTACTATGAAAAAAAAGGTGATACTAGTGAATATAGCAATGTAAAATATGTAAAAAACATTTCACTTAGTGATATTTATAAAAGAAAGAATGAAAAATTAAATTATGTTGCTAAGGTAATATTTAAAACAATTAGAAAATATTACTATGTTGATTTAGATTTTGATTTTAAAAATGTAATAAATATAAAAACTCCAAAAGGTGATGTAGTATCATCTTGGAAAGACTATATTGAATATCCTGGAACTTATCAAGGTTTTTTTGAAAAAGAGTTAAGAGAAAAAGGGAAAAACATTTTAAATCCTTTTACATCTAAAAATGATCCAATTAAGCGTGATATTGAAACATGGTATTTTGATAAGAGTAGACAAGAAAGATTTGACAGGAATAAACTAATTGATATAAAAAGAAATGTAAGAATTAAAGAAAATATAATTTACTCAAATAATGCATTTTCTAATAACTTTAATGTATCATATAAGTTTTTATATAAAAATAATATCTATGGCGATTTTAATGCAAAGCCTAATGAAAATATTTCTGAAAATAATAAAAACTACTTAAAAAATCTTGAGCAAAGATTCCCATATCCATCAGTTAAAATAAATTCTGATGGTTCATATGGTGATGATTTGGAAGAGTTAATAAATGCAAGAAATTATTATAAATTAATTGGATGGTTTTATCTTGAAGACTATCCAGAGGTTGGAATTAGCAAAGGCGATGAGTTTAAAATTGATGATATAGTTCCAAATCTTACTTATATGACATATAAAATAGGACCTAAATTTGAAAGAATTGCACTTGATATTTACTATATGGAAAGCGATGATATTACACAAAATGAGAGTAATTATTCACTAATAAATAAGAAAAAAACACGTGCAACTCTTACTAAAAATAATTTAGGATATGATTTTGAATATAATCTTGAAGATTACACTAAAGAATACGAAGAAAAGTATTTTATAAATTGGATCTTTAAAAATGGCGATAAAATAAACAATAACGACAAGTTTGATATTTCTAATTTAGAATTTGATAAGAAAAATGTTTACGCGTATCCTAAGTTTGAAAAATATATCTACACTGAATTTTATCTTTTAAATTTTGAAAATTTAAAACTTGAAAAAATAAAAGGTAAAAAGAATGAAACTATCTTGTCTAAGAAAAAACTAATAGATAAAAACAGAGATACAATAGAAGAAGTTGAAAACTATAAATACGGGCAAAATGAATTTTTAGGATATTATCTTTCAGACGGATCTAATCTTACAGATGATCTTACATTTGAGCAGGTTTTAAGATATAGTAGCAAAGTTGAAATTAGATATAAAAAAGTTCCTATTTCAATTACATTTAAAAGATACTTTTATAATCCTAGTATAAAAAATACCCAAAGCGAAGAAATTAAAACATTTACTAAATACTATGAAACAGGTGTTAATAAATTAGGGGATGTTGTAAATGATTATAAATATGAAATATTGGCAAAATATCCTGATTATATTATGGAAAATAAAGAAGATGATTTTAATTTAAAATTAGTTGATATTTATAAGTTTAATTTTACAATTACCTTAAAAGCGCCAAGTATTATGCTTCAAGTTAAAGTAAAAGAAGATGAGAATTATATAACTTATACAGTATTTAAAGACCAAGTTCTTCCAATGGATATAAATTATTTGGGAAATGAAGAAATAAAAGGCTATAAAATTTATGAAAAAGTAAATGGTGGTGTAGTAGAAACTGATATAACTTTATTTCCTAATGATAATTTAAATACTTTAATAACTAATAAAAACAATAATAAAACTTATATTGCTGATGCGATTTTACAAAGAAGTAGAACTGGAATAATTCAAATTGAAAAAATCTTTATTGATGAGCATAAAAATAAAACTGATCCATTATATATTAGGAAATATATTGTAAGTGAAAAACTAAGAAATCTACCACTTGGAGATAAGCCTGGAGATCCTCAAAATGGTTATTATGAACAGTCAGGATATGTTTTAAATGACTTTATTAAAACAAATGAAAACGAAGTATCTGATTATGATAGATTTGAGTATGTAAGTATGGATGGGGCATGGCCTGATTATAAGAATAAAGAAACTAAATATACTTATTATTATAGGCTTGCTAGAATGGAAACATTTGTTAATTTCCAAGGAATTAATATACCAACATATGATGCGCCATATGAAGTAATAAATTTTACAATAGAAGAAAAAATAAAAGATAACGAACGTTTTAAACACTACATAAAAAAAATTAAAGAATATATAAAAACACATGTTGGAACAGATGAAAATTACGAAAGACATATAAAATATGTAAAAGTTGCAAAAGTTGCACAAGCAGAACTAGGCACTCGTATCTCATATGATGAATTTTTAGATTTAGTAGTTAAGAAAGAATGGGTAAAACATCCAGATTATATTAGTAGTCATTTAAATGGAGCGGATTTTACACTTGTAGTAGAAAAGGTATGAAATTATGAATAATAAATTAGAAAATAAAATATATGAAGAATTAGAACAAGTTGATATTGATTTTTCTGAAAATAATGAAGATATTGAAAATACTAATGATAGTATTGAAGATGATTCGGTAGTTGAAGTAACACAAGTTTTAGTTGCTACAAATGACGCAAGCTTTGAAGAAGTTAGAAAGAAAAATAAAAAAGCAGTTAGAATCTGGATAGAGAGTTTATTTTTTATAAGTTTAGTTTTACTTGCTACATCACTTTTTTTAGTATGGATTATAAAAATTCAATTTTTAAAACCTAATTTAATTACTGATATTAGTAAATATATTAAAACAAGAAATAACAACACTTTAACAGTAGATGATGATAAAATTACTTACTCACCTAATAGTTTAGTAAATAGTCTAAAATCGGTTGATCTTGCAAATATGCTTTTAAGAAGCAATGAAGAAGATAAAGTATATCGCTTTACTTTCTATGATAAAAAGACAAATAAAGAGGTCAAAAAACTTACTCAAGAAGATATTCTTTACTATAATGATAATATTTATCTTAGAGTTTTAATTGATGCTAAAAGTAAAAATCCTTTTGATTTAAAAGAAGGAAAATATAAAAATTTACCTTTTAAAATAGATTTAAGTAAATATCTTATTTTATATAATGAGAAAAATAAAATAATATTTAATTATAGAAAAGATGATATTTTACTTGAAGTAAGAAAGAAAATGCAAAAGGAAGGAAAAACTTTTAAAGAGGCATTTTATAGTTTTTTAAATTCTAAGTTAAATGATGTTTATTTAGAAAATGGAGAACTAAATCCAATTTATAAAAAGTTATTCTTTGAAGACGGTAGAAATAAGTATTTAAAAGATGATGAAATAGAAAAACTTTTAATAAGAAATGATATACCAAATAGGTTATATCTTGATAATATATTTGATTATAAATTTGATACTATCTTTCGTTTTCACGATGAGCTAAATAATAGATATTATGAATATAAGGCAAATTATGATTTTGAGCTAGATTTTAATATATTAAACTATATTAGAAAAAAGATTGCTTTATTAAAAAATAACTATTTTCTAAAAGATATAACAGATTATGATTTTATCTCTAATGCTGGGGAAAAAGCAATAGCAAATTTTGATGAATGTTATGAGGTAGTAAGTTTTTTAATGGATAAAAATGATCCTAGTTCAGTATATGATTATGGGAAAAGAGTATATCATCCAATGGGAAAAACAGCTTCTGAAAAAACATTAAACAAAGAGTATAAGGTAATAAATATCTATCCTAAAATAATTAGAAAAAAAGCCTATATGCTTTTTAAAACACAAGAAAATGAGCTTATTGATTACAAAAAAATTGAAACAGGTAGTATAGATAAAATGCCACTTGATTTATCAAGCATATATTTTAATAAAGGTAATAAATATTTTAATTCTAAAGAACAAGAATTTATTGGTTGGAGAGTTTTAAATAGTGGAGAAGAAATTACTTATTCAAACATAAAAAAAGGTATTTGTTATAACTTTAAATCTGATGTTGTGCTTGAGCCAATTATAAAAAATAAGGTTAATCTCTTAGTAAATTTACCTCACTTTGATTATAAACCAAGAATAATTAGCGATAAAAATTATTCCCTACTAAATTTAAAATTAAGTGAAGATGATAATGTATATGAGGCTTTAAATAAATTTAGAAAAGACCAATTAGCTAATATTCCTGAATTTTCAAGTGATAATCAATTTTTAGGAATGTATGCTGATCCTAATTATTTATCTGAAATTGATAAAAATGTAAAAGCAAAGGATTTAGTTTTAAATAATGTTATCTACTTTAAATATAAAATAATATATTATAAAGTAGATTTCCCAAGTTATTTCAAAAAAGAATATAGCCAGACAATTAAAGAATCTAATTTAAATATTCCAATAGATGAGTTAAGCGATGTAGTGGGAAATAAAATATTAAGTGGAACATATTTAAATATCTTACATGCTAAAAATCTTCTAACAGGATTATCTAGAATACTTAATTCTTATAAAATTGAAGAAAAAGATGTTTTATATAATAGATTTGGTGGAGTAATAAATCTTTCAATTAAAGAAGAAATAAAAACAAATATTAAAGCAATTTTATATAATTTAAACACATCAGAGTTTATTACAGAAAGTCTTGCTATAAGAAAATATAAAAAAATTCCAACATTAAAGGATGCTTTAAGATATGATGATCCTACAAGACTTCCTACAAACGATGGAAGTGAAAAACTTAATTATATTTCATATCCATATGCAGTGTTTAATGGAGTTATTTATAAAATATCACTTATTAGTAGAAGTCATAATTTTACTGATACAGTAAATGAAAATGATTTGCTTGATGCTTTAAATTCTATTAATTATGCTGGCGAGTTTTATTATTCTGTATTTTTAAAAGCAGAAGAAATAGAAAAAGAGTATAGGTATGATGTATCATATAATGGTGAAAAAATATTTGAAAAAACAGGTAAATCAAATTTATATGGTTTTGATTATAAAGCTCATGCAATTGAAAAAGAACTTGCTAAAAGTGGTTTGGCTTTGCAAACACCAGAGGCGTTTTTCCCTGATGATTATAAAAAGAAGGCTGCAGAGTTTTTACACAATGAGAATTTTGTTATTCATTATGTTGCAAAGAAGTTCTATCAAAGTGATTTAACTTATTTAAATATAAAGTTTAAATTTTCAGATACTGGAGTAAATCGTGAAATTGTTATGGCACTTCCATTTGTTTTTACAAATGATTTTAAAGATAGAAACTATTTTCTACCTGGCAAAAACTTATACCAAGATTATGATGGAGTAAAAAATATTATAAAAACTATTCTTTATTTATATAAAAAGATCACTATTCCAAACTTTGATGATTTTGAAATAAATGGTTTTGCAAGATACTTAGAAAATGGTGAATATAAGAATCTTTTATTTAAAGATGAACCACTTAGTTCGTATCTTGATTATACAATAAGAGATGGTATGTTTTATGAAATTAGTTTTTTTGAAAAGTAGGTTGATTATATGAAAAAAATAATTATATATGTATTCTTTGCTTTTTTAGGTTCATTTATACTTTCAGGTTGTAGAATTAATAAGCCTATTGATATTAGTAAAGTTAAATCTAGTGAAATTACATATCATTATAAAAAATATGAAGAAAATGAAAAAACAAAAGAATATAAACTGGTTGATAAAGAATATAAAATATCATATAAAAAAGATGAAATTGTAAATAAACCAGATGAAACATTTTTAGGCAATATAAAATCTCATAGACTTATCTATTGGGAGTTTAATGGTGAAAAATATGAGTTTGGTAGAACCTTATCTCAAAATATTGATTTATATGCAAAATATGAAATTAAAAAAGTTGAGATAAAAACTAATGTAGATGGTGTTGAGCGTTTTAAATCTGTTGATTATAACACATTGCTTTCTAAGGTAGGTTTAACAGATCCGATAAAAAAACATCATGAATTTATTGGTTGGTATAAAAAAAGTGGAGAAATTGAAGAAGAGTTAAAAGGCGATTTTAAAATTGATGAAAATATTGAACTTGTAGCAAAATTTAAACCGATTGATATTGCAGTTAATATTTCTTTTTCAAAAAATTCAAAAGGTGAAGATATTTGGGAGATAATTAAAGTCCCATACGGAAGTGTTCTTACAAAAGAAAATCTAACCTATCACGGTCTATATTATGATATTGGAATAAATAACCCTCAAGATGAAAGCAAGAAGTTAACAGGATTTTTAGATAATGGATTTCCTTTTGATGTATTTAAAGAAAAAATATTGGAAGAAGGTCATTTCATAAAGCCTAATTGGGGAGAAAGATTTTTAGAATATACTTTAAACCTTCCTGATAAAAAAATCCATAAATTTGCTAAATATGAGGATAATATCTTACATAATCCTGATGATTTTCCACTTTATGAAAATAAATATTTCAAAGGTGTTTATACAAAAGATGGAAATTTAATTACATCAAATTATAAGCTTTTAAAAGATAGATTAGAATTTGATGTGAAATATTATGATAATTTACCAAATGAAGCATTTAAACTTAAACTTAATAGCGATGGTATATCTTATTCAATTGATGGAATAAAAAGAGATTATATCGGTGAGTTTACAATCCCTGATGAAATAGATGGTAAAAAAATAACTAAACTATCAGATGGTGCTTTTTCATCATTTACAAAAATTAAAGTTGTTAATTTTAATAAATATATTACAGAAATTCCTGATAGACTATTTTATAATTGTACGTTGCTTGAAAAAGTAAATGTTGATTATTCAAAAATTACATATGTGGGAAATCAAGCATTTGGTGGTTGTTCTAAATTAGAAGAGTTTAAATTTGAAGATAGTATAATTGAAAAAATTGGATATTCAGCATTTGATGGATGTGCTAGTTTAAAAAAAGTAATTTTTCCAGACACACTTAAAAAAATAGGAAATAGTGCTTTTAAAGATTGTGAAAATATTAATAATTTAAATTTAAACCAAATTGAAGAAATCGGAGATAGCGTATTTGAGAATTGCTTTGAAATAAAGAAAGTAAATATTCCATTAACTTTAAAAATAATATCAGAATCAGCATTTAGAAATAATAAAAATCTAGAAAAAGTTTCATTTCACAATGAACTAAAAAAGATCTTATCATACGCATTTAAGGATTGTCCAAAGCTTGAAAATTATACTATTCCAGAAAGTCTTGATGAACTAGGTCATGAGATGTTTGATAAAAATGATGATATTAAAGTTTTAAACTTACCATATGTAAGAAGATTAGATAGCAGATCGTTTGTAAATTTTAAAAATTTAGAAGAAATTAAAATGAATGAGCTGATATCACTTCGTGAAGATATTTTCTATAAAGCTCCTAAATTTAGAACTATTACAGTTAAAAATTATAGATTGCAAGGCGAACATAGATATTTATCAAATTATGGTGTAACTTTAAATGTTTTAGAAAATCTTGATGTATCTCCTGAAAATCATACTTGGAAAAACTTTATAATGAAAAAAGATGCTTTAATCAACTTAGAAAATAAAAAGTTAAAACTTAATTCTTTTGAAACAAAAAAAATAGTTATGTCAGATGATGTAAGAAGCACAAATGTAAAATTTTATGATGATAGTTTAGAGTATATTTATATAGGAAAAAACTTTGATGATAGAGATCAAGCATCTGAAATTTTTGAATCAGCACATCCTTATAAAAATCAAATTGTTGAAATAAGCGGTGAGAATAAGATAATAAAAGAATATAAAGGTTTTTATTATATTAATAAAAACGAAAATTCTGATTATCTAGAAAATCCAAAGTATTGGCTCGTAGGTGTAAAAGATACTACACCAACCACACTTGATTTAATAGATGGATACTATCAAAGTGAATTTGAAATAGAAAATAACGGTCGTTTTAAAGATGGCATTCCTAAAATTGAAAAACTTATAGTTAACCAAATATCAAATAGTAAAATTTCATGGTATAAATTTATAAGATATGCGAACTTAAACGAAGTTAAGTTTAATAAAAATTCGGCTGATATATATAGCGTTAAATATGGTTGTGTTTACAATAAAGATGAAACTATATGTTATTTTTCTCCTGTTGCTCTTGAAATGGATGAGTTTATAATTCCGAAAGATCAACCAGCCACAGAAAATTTATTTTTACATAATAAAAATATAAAAGAATTTAAAATAGAAAATGATCAAGATGGACCTTATTGGTTTATAAATAAGACTAAAAAATACTTATACAGAAAAATTAGTGGTCGTATAAATCTTGAAAGATATTTTTCAACCGATGAAGAGTTTATTTTGGATAACAGTGATCCTATTGGAAATATTGCATCATATGCATTTAGTGGTAAGTATTTAAAACTTAAAAAATTAGTTTTAGATAGAGATACTTTTAATGGTCATAATGAATTTTATTTATATGGTATAACAGAGATAGAATTTAGAAGAAATTTAAATTCATCGGCATATTTTAAAAAGGCTGAACAATATCAAAATGATATTATGACTTTGATAATTTCAGGAACAACAACTAAAATTATACAAAGATTTGAAAATTGTAAAATAGCTGAAATTATTGGATTTGAAAAAGTTGAAGAAGTTGGAGAAATGTCATTTTTTAATCAAGAGCAACTTGATAATTTAGATTTTTCAAGTATTAAAAAAATAGGAAATTTAGCATTTAATAATACAGCAATAAGAACATTAAAAAATCTTAGTAAAGATGCTGAGATTTTACATGGAGCATTTAAGGAATGTAAAAATTTGAAAGAAATATATTTTGGTGAAAAATATGATTATAGTGCGTTTAATAATTGTGAAAATGTTGAAAAGATTACTATTGATAAGGAAGATGCTGAGTTCGGTGGCATGTTGATTTCAAAAAAGATAAATCATGTAGAAATTACTGAAAAAGTTAAAAGCCTATATTGGAATTATCAATTACCACCAGATTATATTGATAAGAATAAGCAAAAAAATAATTTGCAAACTGAGTTAGTATTATCTAAAAATTTAAGACGTGTAAGTGGTTTAGATTTATTATTTCCAAATCTTAAAAAATTAACAATTCAAGCGGCTAATTTTAGTAATGATTATTCAGATACTATGAATGGTTTTAAAAATTTAGAAGAACTTATTTTAGGAAAAGATGTATCAATAGATGACGAAGAATTAATTAATTTAAACATACTTGAAAAACTTAAAAAAATAACAATACATCCTGATAATCATAATTTTAATGTTATTAATGACTGCCTTTTAGATTCTGAGGGTAATCATCTTATAAGATATATTGGTAGCAATGATGAAATAGATATTCCCGATAGTGTTCAATATATACATAGTTATTTTGCTAATGCTGTCCCAAATTTAAAAAAACTTGTAATAGGTAAAAAAATTCAAAAGATTTTAAATATGCCTAAATCAGTTATTGAAGTTACTATAAAATCAAATGAACTAGAACTTGATAACTTATTTGATAGAGGTATTGAAAATATAAACATTGGAAATGAAATAAAAGAAGACAGAATAATTGAAATAGCAAATAAATTCAAAAAAGTTAAAAGTATTAAATTGCTAGATGGAAGTAATTTTGCAAATCAATTTGATGAAGTATTTTATTCAAAGGATAATAAAAAACTTATTGCATATCCAGCATATTTAAAAAAGAAAGAATTTAGAATCCCAAGACATGTTGAAGAAATAACAGCAACATTTAATGAAAACAATTATTTAGAAAGGTTATATATTCCAAAAGAACTCGACAAATTTAGTGGAAATGTAAATCACTGTTATAGACTTACTATAATTGTTGAAAAAGGTGCTAAATTTCAAAATAAATCTAATATAAATATATTTAATCCATCATATCAAGTTATTATATGGAATGCTATATTTGACTACTAATTAAAAGCCTGCATTTTGCAGGCTTTTAATTTGAAATTATCATTAGTTTAATGTAATATTTATGATATAATAAAATCGGAAAAAATCAAAGAACTGTGAGGAATTTAGAAATTATGTTTAAAAGAGAATTGTATTTGAAACGTTTAATTAGTAGTTTAGATAATGGTTTAATTAAGGTAATTTCTGGTATTAGAAGAGCAGGTAAATCATTTTTATTAAATAATATCTTCTATAATTATTTACTTGAAAAAGGAATAAATAAAAAAAACATTATAAAATTTGCTTTCGATTCGGCAAATGATTTAGCACTTATTGATGTTGATATTATCGCTCTTAAAAAAGAAAATAAAAAAGTTCCATATAAAAATTTCATATCCTTTATTGATAAAAACACTAATGACAAGGAAAAATATTATTTACTACTTGATGAAGTACAACTACTTGAAGGTTTTGAATATGTTCTTAATGGGTATTTAAATAAAGGTAATTTTGAACTATATGTAACTGGTAGTAATTCTAAATTCCTATCCAAAGATATAGTTACAGAATTTCGCGGTAGAAGGAATGAAATTCATATTTTTCCATTATCTTTTAGTGAGTATTTAAAAGGAAGCAATCTTAGTAAAGATATTGCATGGGATAATTATATAACTACTGGCGGACTACCTATTGTCCAAATGATGAAAACCGATGAACAAAAAATCAGCTATCTAAAAAATATTTGTCAAGAAATGTATTTCAAGGATATTATTGAGCATAATAATATTTATAAGCCAGAAATGCTACCTGAAATTTTTGATCTTTTAGCCAGTTATTTATCAAGAACAATAAATTCCTTTAAACTATCAAATACTTTTAAAAGTAAAACTAATAAAATTATAGACAGTCAAACAATAAATAAATATGTTGGTTTTTTTGAAGAAGCTTTTTTAATTAGTAAATCTATTAGATATGATATAAAAGGTAAAAAATATATTGGAACTCCTTATAAAATATATTTTGAGGATATAGGAATAAGGAATGCAAGACTTAATTTTAGGCAAATTGAAGAATCTCATATCATGAAAAATATAATTTACAATGAATTAAGATATAGAGGTTATTTAGTTGATACAGGAGCTGTTTTTGTAAATGTTTCAACTAATAGAAAAGATAAAAACAATAAAATAATTTATGAAAAAAAAGAGTATGAATTAGATTTTATCGCTACAAAAGGTCAAAAAAATATTATATTCACTCAGCCCTAACAATTGATGATTTTAATAAATTAAAACAAGAAACTAATTCCATAAATAATATTCCAGACTCGTTTAGAAAAATAGTTATTGTTAAAAATACAATTAAACCTAGAATTGATGACAATGGCATAGAATATGTAAGCTTATTTGATTTTTTATTAGATGATTATTTAAATTAAAACTTAACTTATAATTTATAAATTTGGCTATTTTAACTTTATAGGGGTTTAAGTTTTTCACGCTTAACCAGCACCTTAATTTTTCAGCAGAAAGGTTAGGTTTTTTTTATGGAACAAATACAAAAATAATATTATGTGATTAATTTTTTGGAAGTAAATTAACAACATTTGCTCAATATTATATATTCTAAATTTGATTTTTATATGTTTGAAATTGCCCCAAATATGAGAAATTATCATAATAATATTAGAAAACCACTTAAAACAGTAATATTTTTTATTAGAAAACAATCGTTTTATGTTAAAATATTTGTTAGAAAAGTTGTGATATTGTGTTTAAGAGAAAAATAGAAAATAAATTATATAGCTATTATGAGAATAAAAACGA
>CAUTNH010000026.1:0-12237 GCA_963540225.1 uncultured Acholeplasmataceae bacterium
TTTTTAAATTTTGATAATGTTGAAAGTTTTATAAAAATATTAAATGACAGTAAGGCTTTAAATTTTGGTGCAAGAAAAATAACTGTTTCAACATCTGGAATAATACCTAAGATAAAATTATTTGCTGACTTAGGGGTTAAATCTAATCTTGCCATAAGCCTTCATTCACCATTTAATGATATAAGATCATCTATTATGCCTATAAATAATAAATTTCCAATAAACGATCTAATGATTGCAATTAAATATTATTTATTTAAAACTAATAGAAGAGTTGCGATAGAATATCTTTTAATTGATGGTGTAAATGATAGAAAAAAAGATGCATTAGAGCTTGTAAAACTATTTAAAGGGATGAATGTCTACTTTAATTTAATTCCTTATAATAGTGTCTTAGAAACAAAATTTAAAAGATCTAAAAAAGAAAATATGTTATCATTTTTAAACATTTTAAAAGAAAATAAATTTGATGCAACCCTAAGAAAAGAGTTTGGTCATGATATTGATGCTGCTTGTGGACAGTTAAGGGCGAAAAATGAAGGCAAAAGTAGTTAAAGTTATTGGTGGGCTTTATGATATATATGATATTAAAAAAGATATTTTATATAAAAACATAAAAGCTAAAGGAATTTTAAGATATAAAGAAGTTAATAAAGATTCTAGTTTTTTAAAATCCAACACCTATAAATTGAAAGTTGAAAGCAAAAATATAAAATTATCACCCAAAGTAGGGGATGATATTATATATGAATTAAAGGATAATACTGCTTTTATATCAGATATTATGCCAAGAAAAAATTCTCTTGTAAGACCACCACTTGCAAACATTGATAAAATGCTAGTTGTATTTTCTGCAAAAGAACCTGATATTAGTTTTTCTCTTTTAGATGAATTTTTAATAATTCTTGAAAAAAATAATATTACTCCAATTATTATAATTACTAAAATAGATCTTATAACAAACGAGAAATTAAATGAGCTTAAAAATAGTCTTGGCTATTATGAAAAAATAGGTTATAATATTTTATATGTGTCTAATTTAGATAAAAAAAATATTAAATTAGATGACCTATTTAAAAATCAGACAATAGGAATTATGGGACAAACAGGTGTTGGCAAGTCATCTTTTTTAAATTCTATAAATCCAAATTTTAAATTTAAAACCCAAGAGATTTCCAAATCTCTTGGAAGAGGAAAACATACAACAAGACATAATGAGCTTCATCGATTTTTAGGAGGATTTATATCAGATACTCCAGGATTTTCAAAGGTTGATATTGATATATTATATAAAGATGATTTAAAAAACTACTATCCTGATTTTTTACTTTTAGCAAATAATTGTAAACTTAAATCTAAATGCACTCATATTCAAGAACCAGAATGTTTTGTAGTTGATGAATATAATAGGGGTAATATTTTAAAATCAAGATATTTAAATTATAAAAATTTTTTTAATGAGATAAAAAATAAGAAAAGAAGGTATTAAATGATTATATCGCCATCAATTCTAAATTGTAATTTTTTAAATTTAGAAAAAGAATTAAAAAAAATTAAAAATGCGAACTTAATTCACTTAGATATTATGGATGGGCATTTTGTGCCTAATATTTCTTTTGGTATGGATATTTCAAAACAAATATCAAATTTCCCAAATATCTTTTTTGATATCCATTTAATGATATCTGATCCTATTAAATATATTGATAAATTTATATTTAAAAATACTAAATATATCACGATTCACTCTGAGATTAAAAATTATAAAGAAGTTATAACTTATTTAAAAAGTAAGGATGTAAAAGTTGGTATTTCTTTAAAGCCTAATACACCAGTAGATAATATTTTAGATATTTTAGATAAGATTGATCTTGTTTTAGTTATGAGTGTTGAGCCTGGATTTGGTGGGCAAAAGTTTATTGAAGAAACACATAAAAAAGTCTCAATGCTTGATGATATAAGAAAAAATAAAAATCTTAATTTTTTAATTGAGGTTGATGGTGGCATAAATTTTGAAATAGCAAAAAAATTGAAATTAAGTGGCGCTGATAGTGTTGTTGTAGGGAGTTTTTTATTCAAGCAAAAAAATATAAAAAGAGCAATTGATTTATTTAAAAAAATTTAAAAAATAGTATTTTAAATTATCTTTAGAGTCTTAATTTAATAAATTGTGGTATAATATGTTAATGTTTAAAGGAGATTTTATGGAAGATGAAATAATTAAAACACAACTTGCTATTAAACTAATTAAAGATGAATTTCAGAAAAGACTTTCAAAGAAATTAAATCTTTTAAGAGTTTCTGCTCCTTTGATTGTTAAAAAAGACTCTAAACTAAACGATTATTTAGGTCTTGAAGAAAAGCCTATTACATTTTATAGTAAATATTTAGATGAAGAAATTGAAATAGTTCAATCTCTTGCGAAATGGAAAAGACTTGCTCTTTATAGGTATAATTTTAAACCAGGTTATGGAATATATACAGATATGAACGCAATAAGACCAAATGAAAATTTAGATAATACTCATTCGTTTTATGTTGACCAATGGGATTGGGAAAAAGTAATAAGAAAAGATGAGTTAAATAATTTAACTTTGGAATGCTATGTTAGAAAAATTTATCAAGCAATTTTTGAAACATATAAAATTCTTTCTAGGAAATGTCCTAAGTATAAAATTAAAAATATGAAAAAAGATGTATTTTTTACTACATCTGAAAAACTTGAAAAAATGTATCCTAAGCTTTTACCAAGCCAAAGAGAAGATGAAATTTCAAGAGAAAAGGGTGTTGTGTTTATTGAAAAAATCGGATATAATCTATTAGATGGTAAACCACATTCAATAAGAGCATTTGATTATGATGATTGGAATTTAAATGGTGATTTAATAATTTACCATCAAAAGTTAAATAAAGCAATTGAAATAAGCTCAATGGGTATAAGAGTAAATAGTAAAAGCTTAATTAAACAAAAAGAGTATAAGAAAAAAGATATACCGCTTAATAGTAAATACTACGAACTTGTTTTATCTGATAAATTATTTACAATAGGTGGAGGTATTGGACAATCTAGATTGTGTCAGTATTTACTTAATAAAGAACATATTGGAGAAGTACAGGCTTCAATATGGGAAAATTGTGAAAATATAAATTTATTATGAGGTGAAATAATGATTAAATTAGTATTAGTAAGACATGGTGAAAGCCAATGGAATTTAGAAAATAAATTTACAGGTTGGACAGATGTTGATCTTTCAAAAAATGGAGTAAACGAGGCAATTAATGCTGGTAAACTTTTAAAGGAGAAAGGTTTTAAATTTGATTTAGCCTATACATCGGTTTTAAAAAGAGCAAACAGAACTCTTTCCTTAATTTTAACTGAGCTTGGTCAAAAAGATTTGAAAACTTTTTTTGATTATAGATTAAATGAGCGCCATTATGGGGCTTTGCAAGGTCTAAATAAAAAAGAGACAGCCGTTAAATATGGAGATGAGCAAGTACATATTTGGAGAAGATCCGCTGATGTTAAACCACCTGCACTTGATGAAAGTGATCCTAGATTCCCAGGAAATGATCCAAAATATAAAGATTTACCAAAGGAAAAGCAGCCAAGAACTGAGGACTTACTTGATACCGTTAATAGAGTTGTTGAATACTGGGATTTAGAAATATCTAAAAAGTTAAAAGATGGTATGCAAGTAATTATTGCAGCACACGGGAATTCATTAAGAGCACTTGTTAAATACCTTGATAATATTTCAACAGAAAATATTATGAAAGTAGAAATTCCGACCGGAAAGCCACTTGTATATGAACTTGATGAAAATCTTAAAGTTATCCAAAGCTATTATCTATGATTTTTGAAAAAAGAAGCATTAAAAAAATTTTATTTTTATTTTTTCTTATAGCAAGTTTATTTGTTTTTTTTTCATGCAAGAAAAATCAATATGTCTTAATATCACAAGATGGTTCTTTTAATATATTTGAAAATGAAAATAAGCCACTGCCTAACAGTAAAAAAGTTAAAAAAGGTTCTAAAATAATTTTTAAGATTAAGCCTGAAATTAAAGAAAATGCTAAAAAAGATGGAAATATTTTGTTGTATATTAAAAAAAATAATGATATTTTAAACCCTGATTTATTCCAGCATGAATTTATTGCAACAGAAGATACTAATCTTTCACTACATAAAGGTGAGATAAAAGATTATAAAAAATTAACTGTAAGTGATTATTTAAAAAATTTTAAAAATGTAGCATTATATGAAATTTTAAAAGATGGTAAATTAAAAGAATATCCAACATTTTTTACAGATGATGAAAAAAATAAATATTTTGCAAATTTAAAAGTTGGAACTAAAATAAGAGTTAAATCGGTTAATGAATCAATTATAAGAAATTATTATATTAACGATACACTAATGCATACTAATCTTGATTATTTTGATTTCCAACTTGATGAAAATACAACTGTTAAGTTTGATAATAATTCTTTTGAAAAGACTAAATTTAGACTTAACTTAGAATATCCTAAAAATTTAGTAAGCGTATCTGGTCTAAAAGAAGAATACAAAAAAGGCGATAAAATTGTATTTAAAGCAAATGGTAATTTTTCAGTAATTAAAGGCTTTTTGAAAAACAATGAGAAAATACAAAATTATAAAAAAGAAGTTGAAATTACAATATCAGATGATCTTGATATAAAAATTACTGAATCTGATATTGATTTATATGATATAAATCACCTAAAAAAAGATTTTACTATTATAGAACATGATGAAGAAAATAAGAAAATAAAATTTGTCTATAAAGATTTTTACAAAAAATTAGAAAAGCTTAATATTCAAAAAAGCACAATCATAGCAAATAGCAATAATTTATTTGAATATGAATATGAAAATTATCCATTTGTTTATGAAATAAAACAAGAAAATATAAAAAAACGAGATATAAATTTTATTAAAAAAGAAGTTAAGACAAGTGATGTTATAAATTTTATAACATATAAACTTATACCATATTCTGATAATTTAGCTAATTATGAACTTACAGAAAATGCTCTAACATTTTTAAATGCTGGCAATTCTAAGTTTTTAAAATATTCAAAAGATACTAATACTATTACAGATTTAGAGTATTATGTTAAATACGATATTAAAAAATATAATTATCAAAGCGATAAGTTTTTGCTTAAAGATAATCCTATTAAATATTTTCTAAATTCTGATTTACCACTTCCAAGCTTTAAATTTATAGCAAACAATTTTAATGATGAAAAAAGTCTATCTGTGCTTACAAGTAGTAATAAATTAAAAGATGGTTTTTCACTTGATATAGTCAACAAAGAAAAAAACATAGCACTTGAATATGAAAAAGATTACTTATTTAACCATAAAGAAAATAAAATTGATTTAATAAAAAAAGATATCGCAGATAAAGAATATAACTTTATTATTAAATATAACGATATAGAAGTTTATAAAGAAAGTATCATATTTAGAAAAGATGGAATAAATATAAAAAACTTAGATGATTTAAATAAGTTTTTAAATGATAGTCAAATATCAAATGGATTTTTATTTTCTAATTTATTAGTTGATAAAATAATTGATGAAGAGATAAAATCAAACAAAATTCTTTTAGGAAATTTTTATAAATTAGAATTTAAAAAAGATTCTTCACTAACTATAAAATCAAAAACTTACAACTACTTTGATTTATTGAATCTTAATATTTTAAATAATGAAAAATCTAGCTCTACAATAAAATTTGAAAAAGTAAATGCTAGAATTGAAAACAATATCTATAACGGATTATCGCAGTTTTTGCATTTTGCAGGCGGAAAAATAAATCTTGATATGATAAAATTTAGTTCAGAACAAATAAACAGTTTTAATCCAATCAAGATAGATTTTAAAAATAATAATGATAGTTTCTTGGCTGAAAATCTTGATTTTTCTAATTTCAAATCTAGCATAAGTTATATTGGATTAAATGTAGAAAATAATAAGGATAATAAATATAATTTTAATATTATTAGCTTAAAAAAATCCAATCCTTTCCTAAATAAAGAATTATCTGAAAATATCACTAAAAACCTTATGCCTGATTTTTTAAATAAGTTTGTTAAAGATGGTAAAATGATATCTATTTTAACTATTAGTGGAAAGATTGTAAGAGATAATTTTAAATTTAAATTATTTGAAAACGAAGTATCTAAAAATGAAGTTGAAAAAGACGAATATATTCTTGATGAATATTTAAAATATTTTAAAAATGATATCATTATAAATGCTTATTTGCAATTTGAATATAAAGAAAAAATTAAAAATAGTGAGTTTGAAAACTTCAAAGAATTTTACATAAATTATTTAAATAATCTTGCATTTTCTAATGAATTAGTACTAGAAAATTATGATTTTTTATCCAATTATAGACAATATTTTATAAATATAGTATGAATTTTAGGCAATAAATAAATCCCATATTTATTGCTTTTTTTAATTTTTGAGATATTTTATGCTATTTGTGTTAAAATAAAGATAACAATAAAAAGAAAAAAAGAGGTAAAAAAATAAGTGAAAATAGCAATTGTTGGAGCAACAGCAGCGGGTTTAAATGTAGCTAGTAAACTGCGTCGATTAGATGAAAACTTGGAAATTAAAATCTTTGAAAAAGATAGTTTTTTTGCAAGCAGTAAATGCTGTATTCCTTATTATCTTTCAGGAAATACTGAATTTGAAAACTTAACTGAGATATCTCTTAATGAGGTATCAGATTGGTATAATATAGATGTTTTACTTAACTGTGAAGTTAAAAAAATAATAGAAAAAGAGCATAAAATAGAATATTTAGACAAAAAAACAAATGATGTTAAAACTTATAATTATGATAAATTAGTTTTAGCAACCGGAACTATTCCTAATATATTAAAATGTGAAAATATTGAAAAGGTAAAAAATATTTACCAAATATCAAATATAACAGATGCTAAACTAATAGCAGAACAGCTTCAAATAAAAAGAAAAATACTAGTTGTAGGTGGCGGAGTAATTGGCCTTGAGGTAGTTGATGCACTGGTTGAGAAAGAGCATCGTGTAAGTTTAGTTGATGCAAGCAGTTATATACCTACAATAATTGATTTTGATATGGCTTATTATGTTGAAGAAATACTTGATAGTGCTGGTGTTTTAACTTATTTAAAAAGGAAAGTTGCAAAATTTTCAAATGATGGTAAAAAGGCATTTCTAGATAATGGAAATGAAATTTCATTTGATCTTTTAATTTATGCAATAGGCGCAAAGCCCGATACAAAGCTTTTATCTGGGACTAAAATTAAAATTGGTAAAACAGGCGGAATACTTGTTAATAATAAATTTGAAACAACATCAAAAGATATATATGCAATAGGTGATGTTTGTGAGGATATAAATTTTATTACAAGAAAAAAAGGAATTACATCAAACGCCCTTGTTGCAAGTAAAAATGCTAGAAAACTTGCTAAAATTATTTTAGGATATCCTGAAAAAAATATGGGATATTTAAAAACTGGAATAATGAAGCTTAGAAAATTCGAAATTGCTTGGTGTGGGTTAGGTGAAAAAGAACTTTCAGACAGTAAAATAAAATTTGAAACTATAAGATTACATCTGCCAAGTATTACAAGTTGCTATAAAAACATTAGCGATCTTAAAATAAAAGTTTTATTTTCTAAGAAAAGTAAAAAAATATATGGTGCACAAGTAATTGGTGAAAGTGGCGCTGATAAGTTTATTGATATTATTTCAACTTTGATAAAACTTAATAATAATATTTTAAAACTAAAAGAACTTGAAATATCATATGCACCTCCATATAACATAGTTAAACCTGCTATATTAAAAGTTGGATATATTGCAGAAGGAATTATTAGCGGTATGTCAAGTAGATATTTTATAAAATATAACGAAAAAATAGATGATATAAAAAATGTTTTAGATGTTCGTGATGAAATTGAACTAAGAGGATTTGAAATTCCTAATTCTATAAATATACCGCTTTCAAGTTTAAGAAGTAATTTGGATAAACTAAAAAATAAAGAATGTCTTAACATTTTATGCAAGGCTGGAAAAAGGGCATATATTGCCGAACAAATCTTAAGATACAATAATATCTCATCTAAAATAATAGATGGTGGCGAGATAAGCCTTAAGGCTTTAAAAAATAAAAAATGTAAAGGAGAATAAAAATTATGATATTCGGAAGTTCAGATAATTTTAATAAACAAAAACCAATTATAAAAGTAATCGGTGTTGGCGGTGGTGGTGGTAATGCCGTTGATAGAATGGTTGAAAATGGCGTCCGTGGAGTAATTTTTATGGCTGCAAATACTGACGCTCAAGATCTTCAAACATCCCTTGCCGAGATAAGAATTCAACTTGGTAAAAAACTTACTCGTGGTCTTGGAGCAGGACAAAAACCAGAAGTCGGAAGAGAGGCCGCATTAGAGTCAGAAGAAGAGCTAAAAATGGCTATTAAAGGCTCAGATATGGTTTTTATAACTTGTGGTATGGGTGGTGGAACTGGAACAGGTGCTGCACCTGTAATTGCAAGAATTGCAAAAGAGCTAGGCTGTCTTACTGTTGCAGTTGTTACTAAACCTTTCCAACTTGAAGGCGATTGGAGAATGCGAAATGCATTAGAGGGTATTGATGAGATAAAAAAATATGTCGATACTCTTATTGTAATTCCTAATGATCGCTTAATTGATATCTCAGATCAGAGCACAACACTTCTTGCGGCATTTAGAGAAGCTGATAATGTTTTAAGACAAGGTGTTCAGGGTATTGCTGAAATAATTGCACTTCCTGGAATTATAAATGTTGATTTTGCAGACGTTAGAACTGCAATGGAAAATAAAGGAACTGCACTTATGGGAATTGGTATTGCAAGCGGAGAAAATCGTGCAATACAGGCAACAAGAAATGCTATTTCATCAAGACTTTTAGAAGTTTCACTTGAAGGTGCTGAGGATGCTATTGTTAATATTTCAGCAAATGAAGAGCTAGGTATGTTTGAATATCAAAATGTTTTATCAGAAATTAGAAATAATACTTCAAGAAATATAAACATAATTGCAGGAACAACAATAAATACGGATTTACACGATGAAATTATTGTAACAATTATTGCAACAGGCGTAGAGCTTAAAACAAGAAAAAATGATGCTGATATGCTTGCAGATGATGTTATAAGAAGAATGAACCAAAGAGTTAATATGCAACCTGAAAATAGTAAAATGGAGCAAGATGAAAGAAAAGATAATATAAGAAGCAAAACTCTTCCATCGTGGCTTAGAAAAAAATAATGTTAAAGGCTGGTATTATAGGTCTTCCAAATGTTGGGAAATCATCTTTGTTTAATACTTTAACTAATTCAAATGCTTTAAGTGCAAATTATCCATTTGCAACAATTGAGCCAAATGTTGGAGTTGTATATCTTAAAGATGAAAGACTAGATTATCTTAAAAATTTATACAATCCTAAAAGTGTAGTTCCTACAAGCTTTGAATTTATAGATATTGCAGGTCTTGTGAAAGGCGCATCAAAAGGTGAAGGACTTGGAAATCAGTTTCTTGCGCAAATTAGAGAAGTTGATGCTATTTGTGAGGTTATAAGGGTTTTTGAAGATGATAACATAACTCATTTAAACGGAAAAGTTGACCCAATCTCAGATATGCAAACGATAAAACTAGAACTTGGATTTAGTGATCTTGAAATAATTGAAAAAAGATTGCCTAAACTTGAAAAAAAAGCCAAAGCAGGCGATGAAGAAAGTAAAAAAGAGGCTATGCTTTTAGAAGTTATAAAAGATGCAATCTTAAATGAGAAAAATATAAAAATTGAAGATTTTAAAAAAGAAGATAGAAAAATTATTAAAGGTTATAATTTTTTAATTTTAAAACCAATAATATATTTGCTTAATTTATCTGAGATGCAAATTGAAAACTATGAAAATAATGATAAGATAAAAGAGCTTATTAAAATAATAAAAGATGAAAAAAATGACTATGTAGCAATTTGCGTAAAACTAGAACAAGATTTACTAAAATTATCAGATAGTGAAAAGGATGAGTTTAAAAGTTTATATAATATAAAGGATTCTGCCTTAAATATTTTAATTAAGAAAACATATGATTTACTAGGTCTTGAAACGTTTTTTACCTCTGGTAAGGATGAATGTAGAGCGTGGACTTATAAAAAAGGAATGTTAGCTCCTGATTGTGCTGGTATAATTCATACAGATTTTAAAAAAGGTTTTATTATGGCAGAGGTTTTATCATATGATGATTTAGTTAAATTTTTAAATTATGAAAAAGCAAAATTAAATGGTAAGGTAAGACTTGAAGGAAAAAACTACCAAGTTTGTGATGGAGATATAATTTTGTTTAGATTTAATGTTTAGGAGAGATAAAATGGGATTATTTTCAAAAAATAAGAAAGTTGCAACATATGAACCACCTAAAAGAACTAAGGTTTCTTTTATTCAACTTAGAAATTCATCTGATGAGGAACTTACAAAACTTGCAAGAGAGATTATAATGGGAATACCTCTAATTATAAATTTTACAAAACTTGAAATAGATGATGCTAATAAAGCAATTGCTTTTTTATCAGGAGTTGTTTTTGCAATTGATGGTGTAATTTTACAATTTGATGATCAAAAAGGAATTATGTTTGCAGATTCAAGAGTTTATGATGATGGTTCGGTTAAGGATTTAATTGCTGAAATTCAAGGAGAGAGTGAAGTTGCCTAAAGATTATAAAGATAGCCTACTTTTACCTAAAACAGAATTTAAAATGCGTGGTAATCTTGGTGAGACTGAAAAAATAAGACAGTCAAAGTGGGAAGATATAAAATTATATAAAAATCGTCTTTTAAAGAATAAGGATAATAACCCTTTTTATCTTCATGATGGTCCACCTTATGCAAATGGTAATATTCATGCAGGACATGCTCTTAATAAGATATTAAAAGATTTTATTATTCGTTATAAAAATATGAATGGTTTTTATGCCCCATATCGTCCAGGATGGGATACTCATGGTCTTCCTATTGAAACAGAGTTAAAAAAAAGAAAAATAACTCCTCAAAATATGAAAAAAGAGGATTTTTTAAATGAATGTAAAAATTATGCTCTTGAACAAGTTCAAAAGCAAAAAGAGCAATTTAAGCGTCTTGGAGTATTAGGTGAATTTGATATGCCATATCTTACACTAGATCCAAAATATGAGGGAAAAGAAATAGAAGTATTTGCAAAACTTGTTGAAATGGGACTTATTTATCGTGGTTTAAAACCTGTTTATTGGTCTTATTCTAACCAAACTGCTCTTGCAGAAGCTGAGATAGTTTATGAAAATGTAGATACTGATTCTATATTTGTTAAATTTTTAATAAAAGATAATAAAAATATAAAAGATTTAGAAAATGCATATCTTGTAATTTGGACAACTACTCCATGGACTTTACCGGCTGATCTTGCTGTTTGCGCAAATAAAGATATCACATACTCTTTGTATGATACAAGTTTAGGAAAACTTTTAGTATCTAAAAATTTAAAGGATAAGTTATTTGAAAAGTTTAATCTTGATAAAAGTGCTCATATAAAAGATTTTAAAGGTAGTGAGATTGAAAAAATAACATATATTCATCCTTTATATAGTGATAAAATATGTCCTGTTATTTTAGGAGATCATGTATCTGATAGCGATGGAACAGGACTTGTTCACACAGCGCCAGGCCATGGTGTGGATGATTATATTGTTGGAGTTAAAAATGGTATTGAAATATTTTCACCAATCGATTCTAATGGATATTTAACTGATGAGGCAAGAGAATTTAAAGGCTTATTTTATGGAGATGCTAATAAAAAAATAATTGAATATTTAGAAAAAGAAAAAACTCTTATTAAAATTAGTAAAATAAATCACGCCTATCCACATGATTGGAGAAGTCATAAACCAATTATTTTTAGAGCAACACCACAATGGTTTTGTAATATTAGCGGTGTGCTAGATAAAATAAAAAATGCAATAGATGATGTTAAATTTGTTCCTGAATGGGGTAAAAATAGATTAAAATCTATGATGGAAAACAGGACTGATTGGTGTATAAGTAGACAAAGAAGCTGGGGAGTGCCAATTCCTATTTTATATGATAAAAATGACAATCCTATTTTAGATAAAGATGTAATCTTAGAAAT
>CAUTNH010000027.1:0-11475 GCA_963540225.1 uncultured Acholeplasmataceae bacterium
TTTTTGCTATTTTCAATATCAAGCGAAACACATACTATCTCGTATTTATTTTTTAATTCTAGTAAAGCCTTTATGGCATTTGTGCCAACAGAACCAGTTGCGCCAAATAGGACTATTTTTTTCAAAATATACCTCCAATTAAAATAATTACGCCAAATAAAATTGAACCGAAAATTAAAGAATCAAACCTGTCTAAAACTCCACCATGACCTGGAAAAATATTAGAAAAATCTTTTATCCCTGCTGATCTTTTAATACTTGATGCATATAAATCTCCTAGTTGTCCAATAATTGAAATAAATATAGATATAATAAATATAATTATAAATTGAGTGAAAATCGGTTTTATGTCATATCCTAAAATATTTAAAATATTTCCGCCTGTAAGATTAAATCTTTTTAAAAATGTAGGATAAAGGAATATCTTGTCATAGAATATAAAAATTAAAGTAGCAATAAAAACTGATACTATAATCCCACCCAAAAATCCAGCAACGGTTTTATTAGGACTAATTGTTGGGGCAAGCTTTTTTTTACCGAATCTCTTACCTATAAAAAGTGCAAACATATCAGTAAATGTAATAATTAAAATAACAAACAATAAATATTTCAAATCAAAAGCTCTTAAAAGAAGTATAGCTCCAAACCCAAATCCAGGATATGTCATTGAAAGATAGTAATAATTTCTACTATCACTATTTTTTATAGTAGAAAGCCTTGATACTATAATTGTAATAACTGGTATAATTAAATAAATATATTCATAGTTTTTTAAGCTTAATCCAGGAATTAAGCTTTGATTAAACATATTAGATATTGCAAGAGTATTTAAGGCAGTAAAAAATGATGGAAATATAAACCTTGATATTTTATTTTTATTCTCTGATAATTTAAAAAGTTCATAAGATGCAAAAATAGCAAGAGATGAAAACATAACCTCTGCTAAAATAAAAACCTCATCAAATATTAAAATTGGTGTGATTATTAAAAAAAGTATAATTGCAGTTATAATTCTTTTTTTCATTCTTATATATTAAAATAAGCTCAAAAAGAGCTTATTTTATATTTTTAATACCTCTGCTATTTTTTCTTTTGATAGCTCATCAATTTTTAAAATTGCTTTATCAATAACTTTTTGAATATCTTCTAAAGTCTTTTTTTCTAAATCCTCAGGAAGTTCTAAACTTCTTATATCATCGTTTGCTTTTCTTCTTTCATTTCTAACAGGAATTTTAGCATTCTCTGCTTTTTTCTCAACTTCCTTAGCACTTTCTTTTCTTCTTTCCTCAGTTAATTTTGGAAGAATTAGTCTAATACCATTTCCATCATTTATTGGTGGAAGATTTAAATCTGACTCATTTATTTTTTGCTCAATTTCTTTAATAATACTTCTATCAAAAGGTTTTATATAAAGTTGAGTTCCTTCAACTATTTGAATTGTTGCAACCTGAGAAAGCGGTGTATCCACACCATAGTATGAAACCATAATCTTGTCAAGTATTGCAGGATTTGCTCTACCAGTTCTTACAAGTTGAAAATCTTTTTGTAAAAATATAATTATTCTTTTAATTTCTTCATCAAGTTTATCAAGTATTAACTTAATTTGTTCATCCATTAAATAACTCCTTAATTTTTTACAAGTGTACCAATTTTTTTACCTTGTATAAATTTTTTTATATTATTATCATCTAGCATATCAAAAACCAATATTTGTATATTATTTTCTTTACAAAGTGATGCTGCTGTCTGATCCATTACTCTAAGATTTTTTTCAAGTATTTCCTGATATGTTATCTCATCGTATTTTTTAGCATCATTATATTTTTTTGGATCTTTTGAATATATGCCATCTGTTCCATTTTTAGCCATTAAAATAAGTGGGATGTTTAACTCAGCTGCTCTTAGTGCAGATGCTGTATCAGTTGAAAAATAAGCTGACCCTGTTCCACCTGCAAGTATTAAAATTCTATCTTTTTCAAAATGTCTTTCAGCCCTTCTTCTAATATATGGCTCTGCAACTTTATAAATTTCCATAGCGGTCATTAGTCTTGTTTTTAGACCGATTTTTTCAAGAGATTGTTGAAGTGCAAGTGAGTTCATAATGGTCGCAAGCATTCCCATATAATCAGCCTGAACTCTATCCATACCAAGTTTACTAGCACTTGCCCCACGCCAAATATTACCGGCACCAATTACAATTGCAATATCATAACCAGCATTTTTTAGCTCTTTTACTTGTATGGCAATTTTATCAACAGTTTTAGATGAAATTATTTCATCTCCACTATCTTTTAAAGCCTCACCACTTAATTTCAGAAGAACTCTTTTTTTCATACAAACTACTTAATTTGTGCAGCAACTTCTGCCGCAAAATCTTCTTTTCTTTTTTCAATACCTTCACCTACTTCAAGACGATAAAACTTTAAAACATTAACTTTTTCATTAGCAAGATATTGAGAAACTTTAAGTGAAGTATCTTTTATATATACTTGATTTAAAAGACACACTTCTTCATAAAATTTTCTAATTTTACCCTCAACAATTTTTTCTGCAACATTTTGTGGTTTTCCTTCTTGCATTACTTGTTTTGTTAAAATTTCTTTTTCATGCTTTAAAATATCAGCAGGAACTTCATTTTGATTTAAATATTGTGGTTTTCCAGCTGCAACTTGCATTCCAATATTTCTTCCAACTTCTTGATTGTCACAATCCATAATAACAACATTTAAAATTCTTCCTTCTTGATGAGCATATGATGCAAAAAATTCTTTTGCTCCTTTTTCAATTCTTGTAACTCTTCTTAAAGTAATTTTTTCACCAATTTTAGCAGTCATTGCTGCAATTAAATCTGAAATTGTCTCTTTCTTATTTGCAACTAATTTTAATGCTTCATCGGTATCTTTTGCTTTACTTTTTAAAAGTGTTGTACCAATTAAATCTAACAAATTTGTAAACTCTTTATTCTTTGCTACGAAATCTGTTTCAGAATTTAATTCAAACAAATAACCAATATTTTTTTCAAATACAAAACGACAAAGTCCTTCGGCAGCAATTCTTGATGCTTTTGATTTAGCCTTTGCTAAACCTTTTTCCCTTAAAAAATCTTTTGCCTTTGCAAAATCGCCATTACATTCTTCTAAGGCTTTTTTGCAATCCATCATTCCAGCACCTGTTTCTTCTCTTAATTCTTTTACTTGTGTTGCTGTTATTGCCATTTTATTCCTCCTATAACTTTATTTAATATACTTGTTTTATTATACTAAATTTATACTTTTTAATCAAATTTTAAGAAAGATTTTTTTACATAATAAAAGGGGATTTCGCCCCTTTTACTAGTATAAATTTTTGAATATATAATCTACTAATTCATCTTTTTTAAGTGATGAATATTTTTGTAAACTTAATGACTTAGCAAGTGCTTTTAACTCAGTAATTGATTTTTCGCCAAGTTCTTCTTTTGTAAAAGATGTTGCCGGAGATTTTTTAACTTCTTTTTTCTTTGGCTCTTGCTTTTTATTTAAAACAACTTTTTCAGGTTTTGGCTCTTCTTTTGTTTCAACTTTAATACTCTTTTTAGCAACTACCTTTTCTTTTTTTTCTTTAACTTCTTTTACATTTACATCTTTTTCTTTAATTACTTTTTTCTCTTTTGGTTCTTCTTTTGTTTCAACTTTTTTACTTGTAGATACTTTTAAATCTTTTTTAACTTCTTCTTTTTTAAAATTAGATGTGGCATTTTTTACTTGCTCTTTTGGTTGTTCAGATTCATCTTTAGAATATTGACGAGGTTCAATATTTCTTACTTGATCATCATCATATTTTTCAACAACCCCACCATTTGCTTCAATTATTGCATTTCCAATTGTAGAAACAATTAGTTTAACAGATTTAACAGCATCATCGTTTGCAGGAATTACATAATCAACGCCTTCTGGACTACAGTTTGTATCAACAATACCAAATACAGGTATTCCTAATTTTTTAGCCTCTTTTACAGCATTTTCTTCTTTTCTTGGATCTATTACAAATATAGCTTGTGGTAGTTTTTCCATTTTCTTAATTCCTGTTAAATTAAGTTCTAGTTTTTTCTTTTGTCTTAATAAATCATTAATTTCTTTTTTAGGATATTTATTTATCTCACCTGTTTTAACAAGTTTTTCTAAATCTTCAAGATATTTGATTCTTTTTCTAATTGTCCTAAAATTTGTTAAAATTCCACCAAGCCATCTTGCATCAACATAATATTGCTTAGTTTTTATTGCAGTTTCTTTAACTGCTTCTTGAGCCTGCTTTTTAGTTCCAACAAATAAAACCTGCCCACCATTTTTTGCAATTTCTAAAATTGCTGCATAAGCCTCTTCTACCTTATCTAATGTTTTTTGTAAGTCAATAATATATATACCATTTCTTGCAGTATAAATATATGGCTTCATTCTAGGATCCCAACGGTTTGTATAATGACCAAATTGAACTCCTGCCTCAAGTAATTGTTGTAGTGTTATTACTCCCATTTTTATCTTCCTTTCGTTTTTTTCATCTATTAAGTCTAATAACAGCACCACATATGGCACTAGCCGTTAAAACTAACTTAATATGTTTTTTTTACAACATTAAAATTTTATCATAAAAGCATTTTTTTTCAAAATATTTAAACTATAAAAAAATGCTCACATTATGTGAGCAAATAAAGGAGACTAGATTAGATTACATCTAATAAAGTATTTGCAGGCAACAGGAATCGAACCTGCACGGATTGCTCCATTAGATTCTAAGTCTAACGCGTCTGCCAGTTCCGCCATGCCTGCAGTATTATAAAATATAACATTTTTAACTTTTTTTGTCAAATATTATTTTTATATTCACTATATTTTAAAAATATTTATCTAATTAAATACTTTTCATATCAATTACAATACGACCTGTAATTTTATTTTCTTTTAAATCTTTTAAAACTTTATTGATATCTTTAAAAGGCTTAACCGTAATACTAGGAATAGCAATACCTTCTTTGGCAAACTGATAAGCCTCTTTTAAATCTGTTCTAGTTCCAACAAGTGAACCTATTACTTTAATTCCATCTAAAACGGTTTTTAATATAGGTAAATCCATTGATACAGGTGGAATTGCAACAGCAACAACAACACCACACCTTTTTACAGAAAATACTGCCTGATCAAATGCTTTTTTAGCAACTGCTGTAACAATTGCAACCTGTGCACCACCACTTGTATTTTTATTTATAAATTCTATTGGATTATCTTTTAACGAATTACAAACTAAATCAGCACCAACTTTTTTAGCAAGCTCTAATTTTTTATCATCGATATCAATTGCTATAACTTTTGCATTAAATATTTTTTTAGCATATTCAACTGCTAAATGGCCAAGCCCACCAATACCATAAACTACTAACCACTCACCTGGTTTAATGTCAGATACCTTTACTGCTTTATAAGTAGTTACACCAGCGCATGTAATTGGTGCTGCAAGTTTTGGATCAAGACCATCTGGAACTTTAACAGCATAATCAGCAACCACGATACATTTGCTTGCAAGAGCACCATCTGCTGAAAATCCAGCATTTACTGCATCGTGACAAAATGTCTCTCTACCACTATTGCAATACTCACAATGGCCACATCCTGAATAAAACCATGCAACTGATACTCTATCACCTATTTTTAATGATTTAACACTTGGGTGAACTTTTGAAACAATTCCAATACCCTCATGACCTATAAATCTATCTTTGACATATGGAAAAGTTCCATCTACAATATGTAAATCACTGTGGCATACACCACAATATTCAATATCAACTAATGCTTCACCCAGATTAAGTTCTCTTAAATCTTTTTCAATTATATCAACCTGACCATCTTGTGATATTCTCCCTGCTGCTCCAATTATTTTTTCGCTCATATTATTTTTAATCTCCTTTAAATAATAATTTTACAACCTATCTTATATATAATTATACCTAATAATTAAATAAAATACAATAAAACTTATAAATTTATACTACTAATTTCAAAATAAAAAGAGCCTAGAATCTAGGCTCCCGCTAGTTATAACCATACTTCTCTAGCGTAAGTTTTTTGAAACGATGAAATACCTTATAAAACAATTTAAATAAGACATAAACAATTAAAAATAATAAATAATAAATAATTATAAACAATCTACAATGACTTTTATTTTTATATTCGTTTCGATGGAATATTTAAATATCTATTTGTGTATTTAAATTAGCCTTATCAATTGCAATTTGAATTTTAGTAATTTCTTCTGCTAATTTAGTAATATCATCTTCAACTTCCTTTGGTTCAAATAAGCATTCTGTATATTCTACTTGACCATCATTGGTTGTTATTCTTTCTCTTTTTTTATTTTTTGCTAAATCTTCAAGCCTTTCTAGTTTATTTGATAGTTGAGCAAGTAAAATTAAAAGTTCCGAAATGGATAAATTCTTATATTCTGTTTTTGTATTTGCATTAGCATTGATTATTTTTATTTTTAATTCCCTTTTTTTATTTTCTAGTTTTTCAAGTTCTTTTGACACATCATGATAATTATAAGAACTTGCTTCAGGTTTTTCTCCTTTTAGATAAACTACCTTTGATTCCCTTTTTTCAAATTCTAAAATCTTTGAAACTTCTCTATCTAGTATTGTCAATTTCTTCATTGCTTCTTTAATCGTTAACTTCATAAAATCCTCCATAAATAATTATTTAAATATTTTAATAAATATTGTTGCTATTGAAAAATATACTAATAGTGCTAATAAATCATTAGATGTTGTAAGTATTGGTCCTGATACATTGGCTGGATTTATTTTTCTTTTCTTTGCTACTATAGGAATTAATACTCCTAAAATAGCCGATACAAACATTGAAATAAAGAGTGATAAAAATACTATTATTCCAATTGAGATCGAAAAAGTTGATTGACTTAGACTAGAAATACTTGATTTACTTGCGCCTTCAATTATATTTATTGGAATATTTAAAAATCCAAATGCTATTATAAAGCCATATACTCCTATAATAAATGAATTTATCAAGGCGATAGCTATTTCTTTTTTAAAATGAGCTTTTACATCTGATTTTTTATCTAGTTTATTTTGCGCTATTAAAAGTATCGTAACAGCAAGGCTTTGAGTTCCAATATTTCCAGCAGTATCTAGTATAAGCGATTGAAATAAAAATATTACAGCAACTGCTTGAATTGTCTTTTCAAATATCATTAAAAAATTGGCAATTAAAAGCCCTAAAATAATTGATATTAAAAGCCATGGAAGTCTTCTTAATGATCTTTTAATAGCACTATCATTTTTATTATATTCTGATAAGAAGGCAAGTCTTTGGAAGTCTTCTTTTTGTTTTTCATAAACTTCTTCAATAATATCATCCGATGTAATTACACCTAATATCTTTTTATTATAATCTACAACAGGTATTGCTTTTTCATCATAGTCTTTAAAAATATCAACTACTTCAAATATCGGTTTATCGTTATAAATATAATTATAATCATAATCAATTAGATCGGTTAAATTATCTGTTGGTCTTGCAACAATTAAATCTTTTAACTTAATTACTCCAACTAATGTATCGTCATCTTTTACAACATATATATCGTCTATATAATCATTATCCTTAGAATTTTCAATTAAATGTTGTGTTGCATTTTTAACATTTGTTGCTTCACTAATTTTTATAATTTCAGGTGTCATTAGTGATGATGCTAAGTTATCGGAATAGATTAGCATTTTTTTAATTTCAACTTGTTTTATCTCTTTTAATAAACTAATTATCTCATCTTGTTCATCTTTTTTATATTCAGAAATAAAATCTTTTAGCTCATCTAGTTTTATTGAATCAAGCAATCTTTTTTTTCTATCAACTGTTGGAAGCATCTCAAATAATTCTTTTTTATCTGGCGTTTCTAATTTTTCAAATAACAAAACAATCTTTTTATAATCTATTGCACTTCTTAAAATATTTTTTTCCTCACTTGATAGGCTTGGATAAATTACTGATAAATCATATGCTTGGATTTTTTTTACATCTTGCTTTAATTGGCTAAGGGGTTTTTTAAAATCTAGTTTCATAGTCCACCTCCAAATGCTTTTAACATAACTAGCGTTAGGCTAAAATATATTGCAACAGATGATACATCAATTATTGTTGTAATAAAAGGACCCGATGCAACCGCCGGATCTTGTTTAACTAACTTTAAAAATACTGGTATTACAACAGCAATTATAGGAGCAACTACAATTACAATAAAAAGAGAAATAGAAAGTATCATAGCAAAAATTAAGGCTTGGATAACTTGTGAGTTATTATTGTTTATAAACTCTGTTAAAAGCCTATTATCGCCTGGATTTAATTTTTTTATCATCATAAATAAAAATGCAAAAATAAATGATGTAATAGTTAAAATTATGGCCGTAAATATTCCTGATAAAAACTCTTTTAAGAAGTGTTTTATATTTATCTTTCCCTTTTCACTTAACTCATTTAAAGATACAGCAAGAGTTTGAGTTGCAATATTTCCAGGTGTTCCAAGCATAATAGGTTGGAATACTACAAGTATTGCAATTCCTGCAAGCTCTTTTGAAAATCCAGTAGTTAAAAGAGCAATCGGTATACTTAGTAAAACTAGTGTTATAAGCCAAGGAAGTCGGTGAAGTGATGCTTTAATGGTTCTTTCTTTTTTTATTTTAGGAAGAGCTGCTAGTTTTTCAAAATCCTCAATACCTTCTTTTTGAACAATATCTAGTGCATCATCTGATGTGACCATTCCTAAAAGCTCATTATTATCATTTACAACCGGCATCTCATACACTTTATAATTTTTTATACTTTGAATTGTTTTTTCAATATCATCTGAAATATTAGAAGGCTCTAAATACTCCATTATATTATCAACTTTCATTGGTGATTTTGTTTTTAATAATGTTTTAAATGATAATATACCTTGATATTTATTATTTTCATCTACTATAAATATAGTTGAAATTGATTCTACATCAGGAGCTTTTTTAATTAAAATTTTAGTTGCCTGTTTTACATCTAGGCCAAGTTCTATTTTAATTATTTCATAATTTGTATATGCACCTGTTTTATCCTCATCATATTTCATTAACTCTTTTATTATTTCATTATCACTTAATTTAGGAATTATATGTCTTCTTGTTTTTGAATCAAGTGCATTTAAAATATCAATTTTATCATCACTTGATATTTCATCAAGTACATCAATAGCCTTATCTAGGCTAATTTTTTTAATCCAAAAGGCTGCTTCTTTAATTGATAAATATGATAATAAATTTGCAATACTTTTATTACTTGCTTGCAAAAATAAGGATTCTTTTTCACTTTGTGTAAGTTCTTTAAACTCGCTCGCAAAATCAAACCCATGGATATCTTGTAAAATTTCATCAATATTATTTTTTTTAAGCAGCTCTTTTAACATATCTTTATTATACTAAAAATATGCTAAAATGGTTTATATAAGTAGGAGATAGTTTATGAAAGAAATTAAAAATAATTCTATGATTGAAAAAATTATTAAAAACTCTCGCTTTATAGCATTAGCATATAAAATAGATGATGATTTTATTTTAAAAAATAGTTTAATAAATATTAAGAGGAACTATCCAAACGCAACACACTACTGCTATGCCTACAAAAATATTACAACTGGAGCATTTTCTGATGATGGGGAACCAAAAGGAAGTGCTGGTTTAGCAATTTATGATGTTATTAAAAAAAACGATTTAGATAAAATTTTAATAGTTATAATTAGGTATTATGGTGGGATTAAACTTGGAGCAAGTAATCTTTTTAGAGCCTATCTTAATATGGCTAGCAAAGTTATTAAAAGTTGCGAAATAGTCGATCTTACAACTTTATATAAAATTGAGGCTACATTTTCCTATGATAATGAAAATAAGATTTTAAACTTTATAAAATTAAAAAATATTAAAATAGATAATGTTATAAAAAATGAATATATAACTATTCGTATAAAAAATATCAACAAAAATATTTTTGATGAAATCAAATATTTATTTAAGGAAATATCATACTATGATTAGTTTTAAACTTAGGTTCTTGTTTTAAAGATTATGTTGCATCTGATAACTTTTTAATAATAGATAATATTATTATTAAAATATCATCAATAAGATATAAATCAAATAAATTTATATTAAATGAAGCAGGTCATATTAGTTATGGAATAATTAAATCCAAAAGAAAAAAGACTATGCAAGCCTTACCCTTAAATTTGCACTTTCTAAATTAAAAGAAAAGAATTTAAAAAGTACAATCATAACAGTTAAATATACCAATATTGCAAATAAAAAACAATCATAAAATGTAACAGAAAAATAATTAAGAAAATAATGATATCTTAATATATAAAATAAGGCCTTAAAAAAGCCTTATTTTATATTATTTCAATACTGAAAAACTTCCAATATTACCGATTGGTTCACCATCAATTTGAATATATTGATTATTATTTTTAACTACTATAACATGACCTTTAAAGGTTTTAACACTTTTTCTATCTATATTTCTTCCCTTATAAATACGTGGGAAATCGTGTAGCAGTCTTTTTTTAGATATATCATTTACTATTATAATATCAAGATAATCGTTTACTCTATTAGAAAATGGTGATATTTTAATACCTGAGCCATAATATGGAGCATTCATAATTGAGCATAATCTAACATTTTCAAAATGATATTCTGCATCATCTATTTCAATATCAAGACTAAATGGTTCGTGCTCGTTTATTGCTTTTAAAGCATTTTTATAATATAATTTTTTAGTCTTTTTAGTATTTGACATATCAATATAATGACAAACAAGACCATCGATACCTACACCAACACCGTTTAGAAATTTTTGGCTTGACTCTCCTACAATTATTTTAGGAAGCTTTGTAAGATATTTATAAATAGGAATTATTCTATCTTTAACATTTAGACTTTTTAAAAAATCATTTATCATTCCGTTGTTGAAAAAATAAATGTTTTCTAGCTTATTCTCATCAAAATCTATCTTATTAACTAGATTATTTAATGTGCCATCTCCGCCCATTACAACAAGCTTATCAGTTGGTTTTACTGATTTTACAAAGTCAATGTGTGATTCAATAAGTTGAATATTTTGCATTGTCACAACATCTTCATTAAAATATTTTTTAATTATTTTCTCATGCTTCTTCATTTTGTTTTGTCTTTGGCAATTTCTTGCACATGGGTTATATAATATATATATCATAGTTATCATCCTTTCAGATTTTTATACCAAATAGTCCCTATTATATAAATAGCCAAATCAAAGATTTTTTAGGCTATACATAGTATTATAAGACTTTTAGACATTATTTCAAAAATAAAAGATTTATAAAAATTGGCTTTGTTAAAAGATTTTTTACTTTTTAGGATAA
>CAUTNH010000028.1:0-11458 GCA_963540225.1 uncultured Acholeplasmataceae bacterium
CTCCATATATTTACGCATTTTACCACTACACATGGAATTCCACTTGCCTCTGCCTCACTCTAGTTGACCAGTTTTTTAAGCAATACGCCGTTGAGCAGCGCATTTATACCTAAAACTTAATCTTCCGCCTACGCACCCTTTACACCCAATAATTCCGGATAACGCTCGCCCCCTATGTATTACCGCGGCTGCTGGCACATAGTTAGCCGGGGCTTATTCATTTAGTACTATCACTTACATCTCATTTCCTAAATGTATCATTTCTCCTAAATAAAAGAACTTTACATACTAAAAGTACTTCTTCATTCACGCGGTATCGCTCGGTCAGGGTTGCCCCCATTGCCGAAGATTCTCTACTGCTGCCTCCCGTAGGAGTTTGGGCCGTTCTCAGTCCCAATGTGGCCGTTCAACCTCTCAGTCCGGCTACGCATCATCGCCTTGGTAGGCCTTTACCCCACCAACTAGCTAATGCGCCGCGAGCCCCTCTATTAGCGGTGGCTTGCACCACCCTTTTAAATCTGTAAGATGCCTTACTAACTCTTATTGGGTATTAGCACCCGTTTCCGTTTGTTATCCCCATCTTATAGGCAGGTTACTCACGTGTTACTCACCCGTTCGCCACTAAAACTTTAATGCAAGCATCAAAGTTTCCGTTCGACTTGCATGTATTAGACGTACCGCCAGCGTTAATCCTGAGCCAGGATCAAACTCTTCATTATCCTTTTTTTAACTCTTAAATTGGTTTTCTTACCATTTTCGTATACTTTTTATGTATACCTTTTGTGCATTTTTTTGTTTGATATTTAGTTGCCAAAGACTTTAAATTATACATGTTTTTAAAACATGCTTTTATATATTAACACATTGAATAAAAAAAAACAAATAAAATGATTTTAAAACCAAAATAGAAGAATTTAATACTTGAAATACTATACTTTTCTATTTATTTAATGTTTTATAAACATTTATTTGCTTTTTATAATTTTTATTACATCTTTTCTATTTTTTTGACATACAAGACATAACCAGTTGTTAAATTCATTGATTAGGTCGCTTTCACATTTTAATTCAAAAAGTATATCTTTAAAAAAGTCCCTGTTTGCTTTTTCCATATTTATATCATAGTTATTCTTTTTAAAATAATTATGAACTAATTCATTTCTAAAAGATAGAATTTCTTGCAACATCTTATACCTTTTTAAATCATTAAAAACTTTATAATCCTGGGCATACGCTATTATTTGACCAAGAGTTTTATTTTGAATAGATTTTAATATTTCATCACTTTTTTTCTCTAGTAGTTTAATATTATCTAATTTATTAGTTTTAAAAAAAGTTGTTGCAATTGCATTTGCTAAGTTCTTTTCAATATATTGAACTTCTTTAATGATTTCGAAAAACCAGACTTTAATTTCTAAATCAAGCTTATTTATCTCATCAACTAGCACTATTTATCTCCTTGAATTTTTAATATTTCAAGCAGTTCACGTCCAACTTTAATATTTAGATAATATACTAAATCCTCATAAAACTTGACTTTTTTATTACGGTCATTTTTAAATAAATCATTTATTGCTTTCGCTTTTTCCGAAAATGTATACTTTTTACTTGTATCAATTAAAACATCAAGTCCGTTATCGCTTCCGCTATATTTTTCTTTTAATTCAATTAAAGTTTGTATTAGTGCGTCTTTTATAGTTTTTAAATCATTGTCATCAATTTCTACAATTATGCAAAGCTGGCTTTCTACAACTTTTAAATCAATTATTTTATATTTTGATAACTCCTCTAATTTTTCGATGAAGTTTTCAAATACAAAAGTATTATCTTTTATAAAATTTGTATTTTTTAAATGAGCAATTATTCCTTTTAATATATCTTGGTTAAAGTCTAAGAAATTTCCAAACTTGATATTTTCAATTTCTAAAATTAAATTACTTTTTTCTAGAATTGGTTTAGTTTTAAATGTAATAGTTGTTTCAACTTTTTTGCTTTCATCATCATCTTTAAAAATTTCAATCTTAACAACTACATCAATAATACCATCTTTTATACTTACAATATCAGGATATTTTGCCCTAATACGATATTTAAATTTTGAATTTTTATTTAATCTTAACTTTATTCCTTGCTCAAATATGGCAACATTTTTTAAATCCTGTTTCATAACAGCATACATAAATATTTTTCTTAACTTCTCTTGAGGAAGTACAATTGAGAAAAGTTTTTCATCATCTTGCAATATATCCTTAGCAGAGGTATTATTTAAACCAATAAAGATTTCACTTTTAATATCTTTTAAAATATCAACAATTCGATCACTTGTATTATAAAAAGAAATACCACTATCGTCTATATTATTTTTGATTGATTTTGTTTTTAGGGTAAAAGTTAATTTTGAATTTTTAAACTCAAAGTCAAATATTTTTTTATCAGATACATCATCTGATAACTTATTATATAATTTTGAAACATCTTCTTCTTTTTCTTTTTTATATAAATTTTTCTTATTTGTTTCATTTTTTACATATGCTAAAATTCTTTCAACAGGCATTTTTAATGTATAGTTATCAAAATCAACACTTAGTAGAGGCTCTTTCAAAGGATAACCATTTCTTAAATCATCTAGGGTTTTCTTTAATCCTTTATTGCTTTGTGCTACTTTAAACAATATCTTTTTAAAAAGATTAAGAGATATTACTAAATTTCCAACATATGCTTTCTTTAATATTAAATTTATTGATTTAGTATCTTTATTAAATTCTATTTTAAATGTCAGATAAACTGATGTTTTATATTTTATAGGTTTAAATAAATCAAGTCCTGCACAAATAGTTATATATTCACCATCTAATTTAAACCAAGCTCCTTTAAAAGCATAGGTTGGGTTCTTATTCTTATCATAAAACTTTTTTAAATAATACTTATCATTGCTATCTTTTTTTAAAAATTCACTATCTTTAAAAAAAGATTTGTAGAAAAACTGATATAAGATTTTATTTAAATCTTCTTGTGAAAAATCAAAATTTACATCTCTTTCACCTTTATCATTTAAGTATGTATCAAATTTTTCTTCAAATACATTATTTAAATTATCATCATTTAACTTATCATAGTTTGGAATTTGAAAATTGTGATATGTTGAAATTGCAACACAAAAAACGATAAATATTATGCTTAAAATAATAAGAAAAAACGATAGGAAAATTTTAAGTCCTATTCTTTTTTTCTTAGGTTTTTTTATATTTTTTTCACTTTTATTTTTTTCGCCATAACTATTGTTAAAATCTTGATTTTGGTTATAGCTATTATAGTAGTTTCTTTCTTCCATTATTTTGTTGAATAAGGTTTAATTAAATAAGTCTTTAACTCCTTTTTTTCTTTTTTAGATAAATTTTGATATTTATAATATGCAGCAACTGCAATCATTGCGGCATTATCGGTGCAGTATTTAAATTCTGGTATATATATATTATAATTTGTGAATTCATTTTCTAAAATTTCACGAAGCCTTTTATTAGCACTAACACCACCACCAATTATTAAATTTTTAACCTTATAATCAGTAAGTGCCTTTTTTACTTTTCTAACAATTAGCTCAAGCGCAGTTTCTTGAAATGACTTTGCCATATCTTTAATATTTATTTCAGTGTTTTTTCCTTTTAGATTATGAACTTTATTTATAACAGCGCTTTTTAATCCAGAATATGAAAAATCATAATCATCAGATTTAACAAGCATTTTAGGAAGATTATATGTATCGCTTCCATCTTTTGCAAGACTATCTATTATAGGTCCGCCTGGATAATCAAGCCCTAAAACTCTTGCTACTTTATCATATGACTCACCAATTGAATCATCTTTTGTTTTCCCAATAATTTTAAATTTCTCAATACTTTTAGCATATATTAACTCGGTATGTCCACCACTTATTAAAAGAGCAATTGCAGGAAATTTTGGAATACTACTTAAAAACGATGCGTAAAGATGACCTTTTAAGTGATCACAACCGATTATTGGAAGATTATTAGAAATTGCAAAACTATTAGCTGCAACAATTCCAACAATTAAAGAACCAATTAACCCCGGACCACTTGTTACAGCAACTAATGAGATATCTTCTTTTTTTATTTTAGCATCTGCTATAGCCTTATCGAATACTTCACAAATAACTTTGATATGATTCCTTGATGCAATTTCTGGGACAACCCCACCATATAACTTGTGAATATCTATCTGAGATACTACTACATTAGATAAAACTTTATTGCCATTTTCTAAAATGGCAACACTTGTCTCATCGCAACTACTTTCAACGGCTAATATTATCATAAATTTTTAACATATGTAAATGAATCATCATTCCCATAAAACTTCTTTCTTCTATTTATTCTTACAAAGCCAAGTTTTTCATAGACATGCCTTGCCGCATTATTTCTTACTCTTACATCAAGATATACTCTTTCATAACCTTTTTTAGCAAACTTTTTAAAAAGCCAACTAAGTAAATATGAAGCACAGCCCATATTTTGGTATTCTTTTTTTACCCCTATTCCAAATATTTCAATCTCTGGTTTACAATAGGTAAATCCAACATAACCAATTATTATTCTATTTCTTATGCAAACATAATAATTTGCATTATTTCTTTCAAGCATAGCATTAAAAATGAAATCTCTTCCGAAAGATTCCCCAAATAAACTTTTTTCAATTTTTATAAGCTCATCTATATCTTTAAGCTTTATGGCTCTTATCATAATTTGTATACGAATAATTTGGCTCATATGAAAAATAATTTTCATCTTTTGCCGTTTTTGAGACTAGCTCATAGTCAATTTTAACATTTTCTAAAAGTTTTTCATCATCTGTTAGATCAATTGTTAGAATATTATCTAATAGTTTTTTTTCAGTGATTTCATCAATTGTGTAAACTCTTTCAGGTAATATATTATTATCTAAATTATATCCGCCTAAATAATATCTTCCATTTTTAGCATTATATAATGAAATATGAGGCAATTTATATCCTGATGTAAGCAAAAACAGGCTAGATATACTTTTTAAGCTAATATTTAAAGAATATGCAAAAACCTTAGCAAATGTTCCTGCAACCCTTACACCCGTATAACTTCCAGGCCCCATACCAACTATAACCTCACCAACCATATTAGGAATAATATTATTTTCTTTAAATAATAAATTTACAAAATAAGAAATATAATAGGCGTGATCTTTTTTGGCTATCCTTTGTTTTTTTGCTATTAAATTATTATCTTTAACAAGTCCAACATACAAAAGTTTTGTTGAACTTTCTAACACTAATTTATACATTCTAATATTTTTTCATATTTAACACCATTGGGTATTATTTTAACCTCTCTTTTATTTTCATCAATTCTAATAAATTCTAATTTTAAATTTTCACTAGGAATAAATTCTTTAACATTACTAGCCCACTCAATTACACTAATACCATCTTGATAGTACTCTTCTAAATCAAAATCATTCCCTATTTTTTCAAGTCTATAAAAGTCAAAATGATTTAAATTAAACCTCTTGCTTTCATAGCGTTTAAAAATTGTAAAAGATGGACTGTTTACATTATCTGAAATTTTTAAGTTCTTAGCAAGAAATTTTGTAAATGTAGTTTTTCCAGTTGCCAAGTCTCCTTCTAAAATAATCACCTCATCACCAGATAATAATTTAGATAATTTTTTTGTAAAATTATTTAAATCGTCTAGATTATTTATTATAATATTTTTATTCATAATTTATATAAAAACCTAATCCACCAGGACCTATATGCGAGCATATTACAGGCGTTATTAGTCCTCTATTTTCAATTTTAATATTTTTAAAATCCTTTAATTCCTCTTGTAAACTTTTAAAAAATTCATCAGATTTTTCATCGTTTAAAATCTGTTTTTGAAAAATTGTTATATTTTTTTCTTTGTTTTCATTTATTATTTCTAAAAATCTTGCAAAAATTGTCTTTTTAGCCCTTACATGACCTAAAACAGCAGACTTATAAACAGATAATTTTCCGGCCATAAATTTTAAAATAGGTTTTATTCTAAGCATTTTAGCAATAAAATATTTTACACTACCAAGCCTACCATTTATTTTTATAGTCTTTAAATCATCTACTAAAAAATATAAAGCACCTGTTTCAATTAGGCTATTTATTTTTTCAACTGTCTTATCAAAGTCATTAAATTTATTAAAATATTCTATAAATTTTTCAAGTATATAAACAGATCCACCATCAACAGACATTGTATCAACTACTAAAACATCATCTTTTTTTAAATCTAGCATATCTTTTGCAAGATTTGCGCTATTAAATGATCCAGATAATGTTTTACTAATTGTAAAACACACTACCTTATCAAAGCCTTTTTCAAAATGTTTTTTATAGCAAGATAAAAACTCACCAGGAGTAGGTTGGCTTGTCATAATTCTTTCATCTTTTTTTAACGCATTAATTATTTCATCATTTGTGATATTAGGTTTTTCTATACCTTTATGCATAATTTTTAAATTAGCAACTAATATATTATTGTTTTCTTTATAATCATTGCTAACATTAATAGTCGAATCAATTACATATCCAATTTTCACATTATACCCCCGATAATTCATCTGCATTATCAACAATAACTCCGATAATTCCTGGTACATATTCAACAAGAAGTTTTTCTAATCCATCATAAATAGTAACACTTGCCAAATCACAACCAACACACGCACCAGTTAATCTTACATATACAAATCCTTCTTCTATTTTAACAAATTCTATTTCTCCACCATCACGATTTATATAAGGTCTTATTTTATCAATAACTTCTAATGTTTTTTTCTTTAATTCATCATCCGATAATTTATTTTTAATCATATACTTTCTCCAAAATATAATAAGCTGTATTCATATTACAAGACTCACTTAAATAAATAGGAATATTTCTATAAAAGTTATGACTTGATTTATTAGTATCAAATCCTTTTAATCTTAAAATATCACTTGAAATATCTCCTACAATAAATTTAAACTTATTATATACTTCTGGAATATATCTTTTTTCAAAATATTGTTTATCAAAAGCATTCCGATAGTTTTTCAATAATTTAAATTTTCCATGAATAGTCTCAATTAACATCTTTCACCAACTAATATATTACACTCACAACCAATAGCCTTATTTTTTCCTATTTTTCCAAGTTTTTCAGCTGTCGTAGCCTTTAATGAGATCTGCTCAGTCTGTAAGTATTTTTTTAAAAAATCTAATATTTTAGAAAAGTAATCGTTTAACTTATAAACATCATAATATAATAATAAGTCAATATTTATTATACTATAATTACCATCATTTAATATCTTTTTACCATAATCTAAAAATCTAAGAGATAATACATTTTTATATTTTTCATCATTTGGTGGAAAATAATAACCTAAATCTCTTTTTGAAAGAGCGCCAAAAATCGCCTCAGTTATTGCATGAATTATGCAATCCCCATCTGAGTTTGCAACTAAACCGTAGTTATTCCTTATAAAAATACCGCCAAGGTATAATGGTCTTTTTTTACTAATTTTATGTATATCAAAGCTATGACCAGCTAATGTTTTTTTATAAATATTTTTCTTAAAATCTATTAAATCTTCTTCGTATGTTAGTTTATAATTGTTACTTTCATGATATACTCTACCAATTTCTAAATTATTAAAATTAGATTTAAAAAAAGAAATATCGTCTTTAAAATTATCATCTGTAAAATTATTGCCTAGTTTATCAAATAGCTCTTTTTTTATAACCTGTGGTGTTTCACAAATAACTAAATCATTAACTAAGTTATTATCTTTATCCCTTATAGTATTTACTGGCATTTTACAAAGATAAAAAATATCTTTTTCGTTTTTTTCATACTCTTCTAAAAGAGTAATTGCTTCATTTTTTAAATATGGTCTTGCTCCATCGTGGATATAGATATATTTACCATTTAGATATTTTTTTGCTTTAAGCATACTTTTATATCTCATATTATCCCCTATAAGATATACTACATCAGGTCTTTTAACAACATCAAAAAATTTTTCACTAGGAACTATTACAATTTTTTTATATTTTTCATCAAACTTATCTAGACTATATTCAAATATATGTTTATTATTTACTTTTTCAATACACTTATAAATTTTTCCGGCCCTATTGCCAGAGCCTGCCGAAAGTAAAATTAGTGCGTTTTTATAAGTATTAGGAGTAATTATATAATCAAGTTTTATATCACTACTATCTGGTGTAAAATCTGAAAAAGAGCCATTATAAGCAATCCCTATTTTCTTTTTTATATTATTTTTTAAAAAATATCTATCGTAGTATCCCTTGCCATAACCAATACGAAAGTTTTCATAATTTGCCAAAATTAATGGACAAAAAATAATATCAGGAACCACTTCAGAACAATCTATTGTCTCTTTTGTATTAAACTTGGAGCAAACAAGTTTATCACCAATTTCATACTTTGTAAAAATCATTTCATTTTCACAAATTTTAGGTATGCAAAAATTTTTTTCAGGATATAATTTTACAAGTTCTGTAATATCAATCTCCCCTAAAATAGGAAAATATATTCCAACAGTCTTACTTTTTTTAAAATTTATATCATGAGAAATTTTTTTAATTATTTTATCTGATTGATTTTTTATATATGAACTATCATAATTCTTTCTATATTTAAGATAGTCTTTTCGCAATTCTTCTTTTGTCATATTATTTTATATCACTATAATAACAAATGTGCGCTTTATATCTTGGATTAAGTGAAAATTTTAAAGCAGTATGTGCCATTTTAGCAAGTTCTTCGGCATTATTTGAATCTATTTTAGAAACTGCTATCCCACAATAAACATCTGCTTCAACTTGAACAGCACCATAATTTGCAACAAGATTAAGATAACTTTCAGATCGCAATAGACCATCTTTTAAAATGCCCATCTTTTTAGAATCAGTTAATATAAGTCCAAATCTTGTTCCTGATAATCTAAAAAGTTCACTATCTCCTGTTATAAATGCATCGTTTATTTTTTTAACATACTGGGCAAGGATCATATTTCCAACAGATCTTTTATGCATCTCATTTATTTCTTTTATATTTTTAATTTTTATATATACAAGATGAAAATATACTTGTTCATTTATTAGTTTATCAAGCTTTATTAGCATTTCATTTTCATCTTTTAAATTATCTAATTCATTTATATTACTTTGTATTATATGCTTTTGATTTATTGGAGAAATTGACGAGGTAATCATAATATTATCTTTTGTAAATATTTTTTTACCAACTTCTTGATACCATAAATAAGTTCCATTTGAAAATAGGCGATATTTAACTTTAAATGTAGGATTTTCTGGTGTGAGAGTATTTAAAACTTTATTATAGTAGTTTAGATCATCAGAGTTCATTAACTTATAAAAGTTATTCACAGATACTAAATTATCACTAAAATTTAATTTATTTTTTAAATTATCATTGAGCCAGATTGTTTTATCATTTAAATCAAAAAATGCAAGGCCTTCTTTACAAACTTCTAAAACAGAAATAAACTTCTCATTTAAAATATTAAAATCATTTGATATTGATTCATATTTTTTCTCAATATTTAACATATCAAACCCTGTTTTTATCTGACCAATTATAATTCTTCCAAGATATCTTCTTCCATGAAAAATAGGCTGATCAGATAATCTAAAAAATACTTCATTGCCAAATGAATTATAATAGCCTATCTCAAAAGTATTTATATCTCCTTTTGCAGAATGACTTTTATAATTTATATAATCATCATAAAATTTTTTATTCTCACAGGCTACTTGATTAAGCGATGTTATTCTTATTTTTTGAAATAAAAAATTGAACAATCTTTTTCCAAGAACATCACTTGGATCTTTTACACCTAGCTCAGATAGTAAGTTGTCGCTTATTTTTTTTACTTTATCATTTTTATTTAAAATGATATATGAGTTCCAAGGACTATTTGATATAGATTTTACGAATAAATTATTTCTAAGAATAAAAAACGCAAGATATGAAATATAAAAAATTATAAAATATAATATAAATACTATCGAAACACTTTGGAAAAATAGATAAAATATTTTTCCTATTTCACTTTTTATAATAATTTTATAAATTGAAAAAAATACCGATATAGTTGTAAGATTTATACAAGATAAAATAAGGTTTGTTAGATTTTTATTGTTTTTATAATTTACATACAAATAAATTGATAAAACAAAAACTACAAACCCTAGGATAAGTAAATATATTGGATATATTAAAAAATCAATTATACTCATTTTTTAACAAGACCTGGTAAAACTAAATATATAAAAAATATTAAAGCTGATAATATTAAACCAAATAATAGTTTTAATATTTTATGCTTGTTTACAAATCTTATAAACTTTTCGTTTCCTAAAAAAAGCACAAGTGCAGTAAATGGTTTAATAAAAATATATGAAACTACATTTAAAAATTTTTTCATAAATCCTCCTAATTTGCAAAAGATGATAAATAATTAAGCAATGAGTTTCTATCAGGCATTGGAAGTAAAACAGAGCCATAAGTAATTGAGACATCCCCTGTTTCCTCTGATGCAATAATAGTTAGGGCATCACTTATCTCACTTATACCAATTGCGGCACGATGACGAGAACCGGTTGATTTTTCATATGCGCCATTTTTAGTTAAGTTGAAATATGCACCTGCACAAATAATTTTATCATTTTTTATAATTACAGCACCATCATGAAGTGGAGTATTAGGAATAAAAATATTTGTTAAAAGTTCTTTTGAAATATCTGCATTAAGAATAATTGCTCTTTCTGAAAACTGTTCTAATGATGTGTATTTTTCAATTGTAATTAGTGCTCCAATTTTTTTAGCAGACATTTCAAATATTGCTTCAACTATTATCTCTTTTGTCTTAGAACTTGTTATTTCAATTTTATTTTTATTGTGTGAAAATATAATCTGCATAGTAGATTCAAAGTTTTTTAATATATCTTTTTTTATCATTTGAAAAATTATAATTGGTGAGATAACATATGCTGATATAAATAATAAATATTTTAAAATTTGTGCTGATAGGTTATCTTTATCAAATCTTGCAAAGGCAAAAAATACTCCAAAACCAAGAAAAATCAAAACACCTACAAAAATCATACCAAATGTTTTTTTATTTATAAATGCCACTCTTATTAAAAACATAGAAACTAAAAATATCAAAATAGAAACAACAACTATTTGCCATATTTCAAGATTTGCTAGGCTTGCTATTTTAGTAAATAAATTATTCATATGATATTTGCTCCTTTTTTATTTATACTTAAATTATACTACAAAAGGGCTTGTTTAATTTTTTTATAATGCTTTTAATTATAATAATTATTCATAAAGC
>CAUTNH010000029.1:0-11291 GCA_963540225.1 uncultured Acholeplasmataceae bacterium
TAAAGAACTATTTAAAGATTATAAATTATATATTTATTCAATATATTTTATTCTAGTAAGTTTTATACTTATAAATCCAGCAATTACATTAGTTATATATTTTAATAATTACAATGCGAGTTATTTATATAAAACACAACATTATTTACTAATTTTATTTTTAATTTTTATATCCTTATTTATAGGATATTATTTAAAAAGAAAAAGTGATGATTTTAAAAAAGTCGCAATCTATACAATTAGTATTTCAAGTTTAATAGTTCTTTTAGATAATTACTCCTATCTTAATTTTTTAAATCTTTCTAAACTGCCAATAACTATTCCTTTTATTTGTTTAATTTCTTTTTTCATCTCAATTTTATTTAAATTTAAAAAACTTTTTTATGCTTCATATTTTATTTCTGTATTTGGAGTTTTATATAATTTTATATATCCTAATTTAGAAAGTAGTATTTATTTTATAAATCCTGTAAGTTATAGCTTTTGGCAAACTAATACTTATATATTTATTATTCCAGTAGTTTTACTTGCATCAGGTTATTTTCCAATATTTAGATCCAAAGATAATTTAATATCTGTTGTCTCATTTAGCGTATATTTCGTATTTTTGATTTTAGTTGATATATTTTTTCAATCAGTAAGAAGTAGCTCTTTATTTAAAAATACATATCTAGATGTAGATTATTTCTATTTAAATAAAGATGTTATTGTAAATAATATTACAATTTTAAAAGATGTAAAAGAAAATTATATTATAAATTTTAAATATAAAGCAGTTAATATAAAAATACCTTATTTATATTTAATAGTAGTTTATATATCTTATTTATTTTTATCAGTGTTTACTATTTCATTATCTGAGTACTTTTTTAAAAATATAAAAGTTTATAAAGAGGTATTTTCTGTATATCAGAAAAGGCTTAAAAATAATGGTAGAAAGGATAATTTATATAAAAAAATTAAAAAAAGCTTGGGATTTAAAAATATTTCTAAATTAAAAGATGAGATTTTAAAAATAAAAGAAGAATCACAGGCTAATCTTAAGGTTTTAAATTTTTATAAGAGCTTTGATCAAAGTGATAATTATACGGTAAGAGATGTTAATTTTGAATTTGAAAAAGGCGATATTATTGGCTTTGTTGGGCATAATGGCGCAGGAAAATCAACCTGTATTAAAACAATTGTTGGAATAAATGATATCACAAAAGGAAGTATTACTATCTGTGGATATGATATAAAAGAAAATCCTGAGATATCAAAATATTTAATTGGATATGTTCCTGATAATCATCCACTTTATGAAAATTTAACGGGATACGAATTTATTAAATATGTCGCAAGTTTATATCTTGTTAAAAATGAAGACTTTAATAAAAGGTGCGAATATTTTATAAAACTCTTCAATTTAGAAAAATCAATCAATAACTATATAAAAACCTACTCACATGGTATGAAGCAAAAAATATCAGTTATTGCCTCCCTTATTCATGAGCCTAAGGTTTGGATATTAGATGAGCCTTTAACAGGACTTGATCCAACAAGTGTTTTAATGATAAAAAAATGTATTATAAATCATGCTAAAAAAGGAAATATTGTGCTTTTTTCATCGCACATAATTGAAGTAGTTGAAAATATATGCAACAAAATTCTTTTAATTAAATCAGGACAAATAATTAAAAATATGGATGTTGAAAAGGCATGCAGTATTTATGGTAATTTAACAAATTTATATAAGGAAAGTATATTAGGATAAAATGAAGACTCAAACTTTAAAAACAGAATATAAAAATTATCAAATAATTAAAACAGATTATGAGAAAAAGCTTCGCTATTTAGTAAATAACAAAGCATCTTTTTCATCGTCTGATGTTTTTAAAGTTGAGTATAAAAATCTTCTTTTAGAAAAAAAGAAAGTCTTAAAAGATATAAAAGAAAATAATAGAAAATATAAAAAGGAATTAAAAAAATATCTATTTTTAAAAAATATAAACCAGCTTATAGATTATAAGAAAAAAAGACAAGATTTAAAAAATGAGATTAAAAATATTAAAGCCTTATATAAAAATAGCGAAAACATAAAAGCTGAAAAAGTAGAATTAAAAAAAGAATATAAGGAAAAAATTAGAAATTTAAAATTAGAATTTAAAAACTTTAATAACTACCAAAGACCTAATTTATTTAAACAATTATTTGTTTTAGTTAAACTAAATTTAAGCAATCATATAAATTTAAAACAATTTAAATATTTCGGGATAAATTTTATTATATTTTATCTAATCGCAATCGGAATACTTACATATCTTTCAATGACATTTTTCAATCTTTTTAAAATAACAACCCTTTTAAATATAAGTTATAACAGGCCATTTATAAGAGTTATTGTATTTATCTTTATAATCTTTTCTATAATATCAGCTGGAATTACCCTTTTAAATAATTTATATTTAGACAAAAATGATAATATAATAAGCCATCTGCCAATTTCTAAAAAGACCATTTATTATTCAAAGATAATATCAGCCTTAATAATTGAGCTTAAAAAATCTTTTATAATATATTTTCCTCTTTTGTTAGGATATGGACTATCTTATAAAATAGTTGATGCATCGTATGTTTTTAAAAATATATTAGTATCTATTCTAATACCGATGTTTTCTATTTTACTTGGACAGATTGTAGCAATCATTCTTCTTTTTTTTAGATATGTTATAAATAAGTATTTATTTTTAAATATCTTCGTCGCAGCAATTATAGTCCTTTTAAGTGTGTCTGTTATAAATGGAGCATTAAAGTTTATGACTGATAAAGAAGGCGAGATAACAATGCTTCAGCTTTTCTTATCGCTTCATAATTTATTTACAACGGGATTTACAAATATTTTAAAGGCATCATTTATTGGAGATTTAAGTATTAAGTTTTTGTTTAGTAAACACCTTGCAATAAACTCGCTAGAGGTATTTATTTTAATTTTAGATTATTTAATTGTTTTATTTTTAATAACAAGCCTTACATCTTATTTTTACTACTTTTTTAAAAACATAACTCACCTTTCAAATAATTTTAAAAAGGTAAAAACTAAAAAGTCTAAGCGCTATTATCCGATAGTTATTACATATTTTATAAAAGAGATAAAAGATGTAGTAAGAGAGCCTAAAATACTAAGTCAAAATTTATTTTATGCCTTAATTATGCCGATTACATTTTATGCATTAAATAGGTTTTTCTCAAGTTTTACCCTAACAAATACAGGAAGAGATATTTTACTTTTTGCAGAGCTTTTAGTTGGTTTAATAATTCTTACAACTAATAATATCCTATCGGCATCAATTATTTCAAGAGAAGGAGATAGTATTTATTTTTTAAAGACTAATCCGCAAAGTGTTGTAAAGCATATTTGGGTTAAGTTATTCTTAATATATATAAATACTATATTTGTAATTATAATATCTCTTATATTAAATATTAGCTACGGCAGTAATATCGGATCGGCGGGAGATGATTTTGAGATAATTTTAATGCATGTGATATTCTTGCTTGTTGCAATTATTCATGCAATATGGTCAGCTGAGTCGGATATTATATCTCCTGATAATATTGATTATAAGCAAACAGGGCTTTTAGATAATAATAAAAATGTTTTAATAAGTATAAAAAAAGGAATATTTATGTCAGTATCAATTCTTGCAATTTTCCTTATATTAAAAGCAGTTACTTCAATATTTATAGCAATGATTATTATGCTAGTTATATTATTAGTTTTACTAGTTGTTAAAGTATTTACAATAAATTTAAAAACTAGTGTTTATCTGAGGTGGAAATAATGAATAGAAAAATAACCATAATAACAATTTTAATAGTAGTGTTTGTTTCAATTTTTATAGTTTTATTAGTTGGAGTAAAAGAAAAAAGAAAAAAAATACCAACTGCTCCAACAAAAATAGAGCTAAGTGAGAAAAGCAAGCAAAACCTAATTAAATACGATAATTTTCAAAGGGAGGAGGATGAGGATAAGATACCTAAATTAGGAGAGGCTTACAAGTGGTTTATGCATATTGCCGAGCACAAAGAAAAAATCACTAATGATTTAGAAATGATTTATAAATATCAAACCGACTTAATCCAAGAAGATGCAAATCATTTTGAAATATATGAAAAAGGAAGGCTAATCGGAAATACCAAAGATGGCAAAAAATTATATCAAAGTGATTATTTTAATATAAGTGTGGATTTAAAAAAACAAAAAATAAAAATTCATGTTAAAAAAGATATTAAAAATGAGATAGTAGAATTATCTTTTAAAAATTCACACAATAAGTTAATAGAGATAAAAATTAGTATAAATGGTTTTAATTAAAATGGAGGTAAGAAATGATTAAAAGAAAAACTAATTTAAAAGGAATATTATTTGTTTTATTTATAGCATTATTTGCCATAGTATTTTCTGCATGTGCAAGAAAGTATAAAATTACAGGAGATATTGATCTTGTTGAAACTGATACATTTAAAATAAAAGAGGAAAACGGTGTAAGGTTTGCAAGTGTAAAGAAAAACACCAAAATAACTTTTAGATTAAATACAGAAAAGCTTGATAAGAAAAAAGAATTTGTAAAAGCTTACTATATAAAAGAGGGCGATAGCAATGAGTATATAATCGAAAAGGATTCTGATACATCAGTTGTCGTTGATAAAAATATTACAGTAAAAGTTGTATATAAAGAATTTAACTATGTTGGTATAAAGGGTGATGTTGAAAATATTGAAAATGCTTTTACTATTGATACAAATATTAGTGAAAATAAAGATATCATTGAAAAAGAAAAAATTAAAGATGGTAAAAAAGTATACAGGAGTGGATCTTATGCAAAGGTAAATCTTAAAAAATACTTTCCGAATTATAGAATGTATGAGCTTAAAAATATTAGAATTAATGATAAACTTTTAAATGATGGTGATACATTTAGATTCCCTGATAAAGAGTATGTAAATGTTAGTTTAGAAGATAATAAAAATAACCCTAAGGAAAAGGTTAATCTATCACTTAATTTAGATGATTATAATATTAAAACAAAAGTTTTAGGTGTTGACAATTTTACTAAGGGCGAGTATTATGTTGGAGATAAATTAGAGTTTGACCTTACAAATGTTATTAGTGAGAGAGAAAGATTTATAACTGGTTTAAAAATAAATGGTAAAGAATATAAAATAACTTCTGATAATAAAAAGTTTGAATATGAGATAACTGAGCAAAATTTAAATATTGAAGTTTTATATGAAAATAAAAAACCAGTTGATGTTTTATTCGATGGCTTAAAATTAAGTCCTAACTTTATTTTAGAAAAACACTATGATTTTAAAAATAACGAAATAAATGATTTAGATAATCCAGTATTTTACAGTGGTGATAAACTAGAATTTAAAACAAGAAAACTAAATGCTGGTGAAAGATTAACTGAGGTTTTAGAAAATAATAAAAATATTTTATCGGAGAGTAATCTTTTATCGCAAGAGTTTTCACACAAGGTAAGTATTACTGATTCTTTGGAATATAAGTTTGTATCTAAAATGCTAAATAAGGTAAATGTTAAACTTGATGAATTTATCAAAATGACAGTATCAGAAAATGGTGTTAGCAAAACTTATACTAATCAAGAGGTTAATCTTTATCCATATACTAAGGTAAAATTTGAGGTTATTCCAAATTCTAATTATAATCTAGTATTTAATAAAATATTAAATTCTGGCAAATTATTTTCTGAAAGTGATGATTTTATTTATGAATTAAAAGAGGATGAAAATCTTGATTTAAAAGTAGAATTTGGTAATTTAGATAGATTTTATAAACTAGAAATTATCGATCATTATAAAGATGATGAAAATATGAAATCACTTATAAATGATGGAAATCCTAAGGCATATTATTTAAAAAATCAAACACTTAAACTTAGTGTTAAAAATCCAGATTATATATATAAAAAAATTAAAATAAATGACGAGATAATTGATGTTGATAAAAACGATTATGAGTTTGAACTAAAAAAAGATACTAAAATTGAAATATTAGAAGATAGTATTTCCTTATCTAAGGTAAGATTAAATTATACAAATGAGCTTTTAGAAAAACCAGGATATGAAAATTTAGTTAATGCAAGTAATAATTTAGTGAATAAATCTGAGAATATATTAAATAATTTAGAAGATTTAACATTTAGCATAAATGATAGTATATTTAGCGAAAATATTGCTAAGTTTATAAAAATTTATGCATATGATAAAAATGGCGAACTAATCCAAGATGCAGATGCTAATATTACATACTCATCTGATATGAAAAAAGTAACTATTAAAGTAAACTCAAAAATAAAAGAGATTAAAATTTTAAATGATTCAGTTAAGCTATATTCAAATCTTACAATTAAAGGTGATAAAACACTTTTAGAAAATGCATTATCTTTAAATATTGATGATGTTTTATATTCTAATTCCGAGACTAAATTATTAGTTGAAAAAGATAAAGAAGTTATTTTTAATGTTAAGGATAATTATTATTTAAATCATTATTTATTAAATAATGAATTAAAGAAAGTAGATTTTATATCTAAAATAACATTAAAACTTGAAAAGCATACAACTGTTGATTTTTCATCCGAGAGCACATTTACTAAAAAAGATGATGTTTATGAAAATTATATAAACTCTAATGAATATTATGAAGTATCAAATAATTTAGATAGCAGTTTAACTGATAAGAAAATATTTGTTAAAGAATTTGATTTAGATTATCTTTATATAAATAATGATAAAACAAAGGTTGCTTTTAAAAAATTATCAGAACATGATAGAATTATAAAACTATCTGGATATGATGATGTAAAAAAAGAGTATCGCTATAAATACGTTAACTTAAAAATAAAATTATATCTCCAATCAGCAACTTTAAATAAAGTTGATCAGCATACATTTGAAACAGATAAGTTTCATAATAAAGATTTAAGAAAGACTATCTATGAGTTTGGTGGAGGAAATTTATTTAATCCATTTAAACATATTACATATATAATCCATGATGGAAAACAAACTTTCACAACTGCAAATGCTGTTGATTTAGATTTAACTAATAGAGTAGATTTTAAATATAAAATGACAATGGATTCACAAGATCTTATTCTAGGAAGAGATTATGAGATTGTAAATGGATATTATCTTGATTTTTCAAAACTTGCTCAATCGCTTAAAGCAAAAGGTGAAGATAGAAAAGAAATTCATTTTGAGTTTTATGTAAATGATGAAAAATTTGAATTTGATGCTATTTTGGTAAATGATGGATTAAATGTTTATGATCAAAAAACATTGTATGAGTTATTTAACAAAGATGAAGAGAGTTATTTAATTTTACAAAGAAATATACTTCTTGAAATGAGACCTGAGCAATACTCAAGTAAAAGACACCCAGACTTTAACAGTGACCCAGACCCTGATATTAGAGCGGCTTTAGGTGAGTATTCAAATTCATTGGCATTTGATAATAAATATACTAACTCATATTTTTGCCGTGATAAGAATGCTAAGTTTACATTTAATGGAAACTTCTTTGCGCTTGATGCGAGTAAAACTCCTAAAATGCTAATTGAAAATGGTTGGACACATCATAAGGTAGCAGACCCTAGTGCAGGAGTTATTGGATATTTCCCAAGTATTGAAAGCGATCAACAGTTTACTTTAAAAAATACAAAGATAATATCTAACACAACACATCCTGATGCATCTCATAAACCAAGTGATAAAGTTCCTATGTGGGCATCTGGTGGCTTGTTTTCAGTTTATGCTGTATATGGAAAGATTAATATAAATAACTGTGATTTACAAAATGCTTCAACTAGTATCTATATAAGAAAGGCTGAGGTAAAACTTGAAAACACAAGAATTGATAATTCTTATAACGCTTCAATATTTTTTGCAAATGACTGGACTGCACCAACTGATAGCAGTAGGGATGCAAAACTTGAAGCATTTGAAAAAATGAGAAAGTTTCCTAATATCATGAAATTAGAAATGGAAAACACAGTCCTACTTCGTAGTGGTGGTCCTGCTGGAGCATTTTCTGATATGGCAAGTGAGCGAAGAGGATATTATTTAAATGGAAAATATGTTGATGAAAGTAAAGAAGATTACATAAGTGAGCCTAATATTTTAAAAATGAAGGAAGTAAATCCTCATAATGATATTCCAGATGATTTATACAGAGCCTCTTATAATTTAGATCCATCATTTTATTTTAAACATGTTGTAGTAGAAAATTTAACAGATGGTAAATCTGACTTTTTCAAAGCATTTGGACTTGAAGCAGATAAAATAATTGCTCAGCTTGCAAAAGAAGCATTTGGAGTAATTGGTAATTTTGTAGATGATTCTAAACTTCATAAATGTCACGTAAACAGTAAAGGTGAGATAAATCTAGCTTTTTCATTCCAAAATCCATGTCCTGGTATTCCTGAAAAACCAGGCAGTGATATGCACTTTAGACAAGCTCATGATATAAACTACTGGGATGATAATTTAAATAAATACATAAGAGTATACAATGGTGCCGATTACAGGTATGGTAAAGGTATGGATAAACACGCTCCAGATATGCAAGAGGTTATAAATGCTGCGCTTAGCATAATTTCATCTCCTGGATATAATTTAATAGATATGTATAATCGTGTTAAGACATTTGCATTCTTTGCAGAAGAGTTAAATAAAATAGAAACTAAAATAGGTCTTATGGGTGGGGGGTTATATACTGGATTAACAGGTGAATATCCAAAACTTAAGGGTATTCATGATAAACCTTTTGGAATAGGAAAAGTCGCACTTAGATCGATATTTTATAATTCCATGAATCAAAACGAAATAAATAACGCTTTAACAAATGCATACATGGAACTTATGCCAGGTGAGATAGATATACCAGGAACTGGTAAGTTAAAAATTGGTACATCTATTTATATTGGCGTATTTAACAATGATGTTCCCGAGTGGATGCTAAAATAGTAAATATTTATATAAAGGCTTACGCATATTGCGCAGGCCTTTTAAATTTAGAAAATAAAAAAAGGTGTCCTTGACACCTAGTATTTTTATTAAATGTGGTCCAGGGCAGAATCGAACTGCCGACACAGAGATTTTCAGTCTCTTGCTCTACCGACTGAGCTACCGGACCAAAAAGTGGCGGTCCCGACGGGACTTGAACCCGTGATCTTCTGCGTGACAGGCAGACATGTTAACCACTACACTACGAGACCATTTATTGGTTGCGGGAGAAGGATTTGAACCTACGACCTTCGGGTTATGAGCCCGACGAGCTACCAGGCTGCTCTATCCCGCGATATTTATTATGTATTTAAAATACATAGCGGTATAAATTATATCACAAAATATATTTTTTTTCAATTTTTAAGGATAGAAACTAAAATTTCGTGCAAGACTAGTTAGTTCTTGCATGTAAATACGCACTTGCCTATTAGGAAGTCCTTAGGGTGAGCTCGGATATGAAAAAACACAAGGAGTTCTGCATAAATCTAAAAGAATAGAAAAAATCGCTACATATGATGGATTTGCTACTCATTGGTCTTAGGAAGGTATAGAGTTTTTGCTTTATGCTCCAACAGCATATAACAAACAGAATTTTATTGTTAAAGGAAATGATAATAAGAAAAGTCTTCACTCTAAAAATGGCAGATTTGGAAAAATTGAAACAGGCATAAGGGATTTTTTTAAAATTGGTGCAGGAAAGAAAAATTTTGGATGGATTGAGTGATTTAACTATTTTCAAAATAATCATAAAAAAATCTTAAGAAGTAAAGAGATGAGCCAACCTTTTTTCTTTACCAGAAAAGTCTGCAACAAAAAAGCCGAAAAGTCTGCAACAAAAAAGCCGAAAAGTCTGCAATATAAAGTCTAATTTTTTTGTATTTATATATTTTTATAGTAAAATTATAATGGTGGTTATATGAAAAAAAATGAATATAAAAAAAGAATAGCTGATAAAATTTTAGAGGATAAATTAGCAACATTTGGAGGCGTATTAATTCTTGGTCCTAAAGGATGCGGTAAAACTACTACTGCTTTAATGAAAGCAAAAACAATTATTGAATTGCAAGATGAAGATAAACGAGAACAGTATATAGCAACAGCTTCAATAACACCAAGTAAATTACTTATTGGTGAAAAGCCACTTTTAATTGATGAGTGGCAAGATATACCTAAAATTTGGGGAGCAATAAGAAAATCTATTGACGATGAACAAAAGAAAGGCTTATATATGTTAACTGGTTCTTCATCAGTTAATATTGATAAACCCCATAGTGGTACTATGCGTATATCAGAAATGATAATGTATCCAATGAGCTTATATGAAACAGGTGAATCAAATGGTAGTGTATCACTAATTGATTTATTTAATCATAAATTTAATGATTGTAAAAGCGATCTAAATATTGATGATTTAATTTTTGCTATATGTCGTGGGGGATGGCCACAAACTATTAGCATTGAAAATAAAAGTTTACAATTAAACATTGCAAAAGATTTATTTCATCAAACTTGTTATCATGACATATCAAATCTAAATAAATCTAAAAAAAACCCTCAACATACAGAAATGATTTTACGATCTTATGCACGAAATATAGCTACACTTGCTAATAATAAAGTAATATATGATGATGTAAAACAAAATTATAATATATCAGAAAGAACATTATATGATTATATAGATTTATTAAAACAATTATTTATTATTGAAGATGTCCCATCTTGGTCTCCTGCAATAAGGTCTAAAACAGCAATAAGAAATGGCAATAAAAGAAATTTTATTGATCCATCAGTTGCAGTTGCTGCTTTAGGTGTATCACCTGAATATTTTAATAAAGACTTTAAAACTTTAGGGTTTTTATTTGAGAGTATTTGCATAAGAGATTTAAAAATTTATTCATCTAAATTTAATGGAAGAGTCTCATATTATCGTGATACTTATGGACTAGAAGCAGATGCAGTTCTTCATCTTGAAGACGGAAGATTTGCTTTACTCGAGTTTAAACTTGGTGCAAACGAAATTGATAAAGGAGCTAGTAATTTATTAAAATTAGAAAAACTGATAAAAGAGTATAATTTAAAAAATACTCAAGTTAAATTAAGAGAACCTGATTTAAAGATAATTATCACTGCTACTGAATATGGCTATAAACGGACTGATGGTGTATATGTTATTCCTATTGGTTGCTTAAAAGATTAAGTAAAAAAATATATTA
>CAUTNH010000030.1:0-9984 GCA_963540225.1 uncultured Acholeplasmataceae bacterium
GAAGCAATCTTTTAGAATAAAACATCGGATAATACCCATATCCTATTAGGGCAGTTTTTATTTTTTTATTTTTTATTATTTCTTTTTTTTCATCTAATAAAAGTTCACTTGAAATAACACCAGCATGGATTTTATCTTTTTTTAAAATATTAAAATCATACTTATTAGAAAGTAATGGTCCTGGATAAAATATTACTTTATTATTTAAATTGATATTTTTAAAATATTCTAATAGACCTATATCAGATACTATTATTTTATCTATTTTATTTAGTATATCATAACTAAGTATATTGAATAAATCTTTTATCATACTATCTGTATACAAGAGATTAAGGGATAATACTAATAATTTAGCATATTCATTTTTTAAGGCTATTGCTTTTTTAATATCGTCAATATTAAAATATGATAAAAAACCCTTAGAAAAATTTTCCAAGCCTAAAATAAAACCATCAAAAAGCGATGCTTTTTTAATATCTGAGATATTTTTAATAGTAAGTAAGTATTTTATTTTATTTTTTTTATTACTAATAAGCCATCATCTACTTCCAAGAAATTTTTTGTATAATTATCTAATTTATTTATATAATCTAAAAATTGATGCATTTTTTTACTTATCGGTTTTAGTCTTTTAGAAAATGTATCAATATCTTTCATAGCAAAGTTCATATTATCAAATAAAATTATTCCGTCAATCTTAAGATTTTTTTCAAAGTTTATGAAAAAATCTAAATATTTACTTTTAGCTCCATCAATAAAGATTGCATCAAATATTTTATTTATTTTATAAAATCTTGCATCTGCATTTATAAAGGTTGTATTTGTAGCATTATATTTAATTTTATTTTCATTTGCTATTTTAAATAGGTTTAAATCTTTTTCGATACTAACAACATTAAAACCTGCATTATCTAGCATAATCGCCGAATATCCTACAGCAGAGCCTATTTCTAAAATCTTTTTAAAGTTATTTTCTTTAAATAGACTAATCATATATTTTAAAGAGATATCTCTTATAATTGGGATATTATTTTCTTTTGCATTTTTTTTAAATTCTTCTAGTTTTTCATCCATTTTTTCTATCTAGAAAAGATTGCAAAATAATCTCTGCTGAGAGTTCATCTTTTAATCTTTTTTTATCCTTTATACTTTTTTTTAAGTTTTGCATTATTTTATAGGAGTATACTGTTGTAAGTCTTTCATCTTCTAAGAAAACTTCAATGTTAGAAAAATCAAGATTTAATCTATCTCTGATGTTCTTACTTATTAAGGCTTTTTCACCAATTGTATCGTTCATATTTTTAGGATATCCTATTACGATACAATTTGGCTTATAGCAGTTTATTTCAATTTTTAATAAATTATACATTCTATTATAATCACCCTCATTAAAGCGAATAGTCTTGTATGCTTGGGCTATAATAGATGTATTAGATATTGCAAGCCCTAATGTTTTTGAGCCAATATCAAGTGCCATATATTTTTTACTACTCATACATATTTATTATATAAAAAAAACGATTTATTTATTATTTTTACTTATATGCTAAAATTAGTATAAGAAAAAGGAGGTGAAAAAATGGATGATAAAAAGAATTTAGATAATTTTAGGCAAAATATAGTATTAAATATTTCATATCTTTTAGGGCTTGATAGGGAAAGGTTGAAAAATTCGTTTAAAAATGTAGAAAAAATAGAAGAGGCGTTGGAAAGACTTGATAAAAATAAATTTGTAAGAATAATAAGATGTCTTGCAATATTAAGATTTGAAATACTTATAAAATATAAAAAAATAAGAGAAAAAATGATTGCGGTAGTTCCATTAAATGAAATGCATAATTTAATAAGAACCGATTTAATAAATGAGTTAAGTAAATATGGGATAGATGCTATAAAAATAGATAAAGGAACATCAGTTCAGTTTTCATATTTAAATGATAAAATATCTGAAAATATTGAAAATGTAAAAGATATATTCCCAAGCTGGATTAAATGGAATTATATAAAAGATATTTTTAAAATTCACAACTGTTATGTAAAAGGTGGAAAAAATTTAAAAGGTAAAAATATAGATAAGCTAAAATTATCAGTAAAAAAAGCAAGAGATGAATACCATATCAATAAAGAATTTTATCCATATGGTCTTCTTATAAATTCTAGAATAAAACTTAACAAAAGTCATGGGAATATTTTACTAAACGATTCTAAATTTTTAAAAATTATTTACTCTAAAAACAATGATTTATTTGATGCCAAAGAATATGTAATTGATGCTAAAAATGACACTAAAGAAAATATTTATAGCTTTTTAAAAAATGCCCAAAATTGTTATATTTATGCCGATTGTGAGAATATGGATCCTTTTAAATTCGGGGCAGTTTTAAAAAATCTTCGCAGTGAGAAGCTTAGAAAAATAAAGAAAATATTTTTAGTAAATGATGAAAATACCACCGATGCCTGGGATTATTTAAAAGATGTATTTAATATTGAAATTGAAAATATTAAAACTGAAAGAATTTTAGAAAATAAATCTCTTGTTGATCATGATTTAGTTATAAAGGTTACTAAAGCTCATTATGAGAATAAAATTGATAGTTTTATTATCGCAAGTAGCGATTCTGATTTTTGGTCTTTGGTCAAAAATTTAGAAAATGCAAGCTTCTTATTTTTAATTGAAAAAGATATAACATCCAAGGCAGTAATTGATAAATATAGTCAAAATAATGTTCCTTATTGTGTTATTGATGATTTTGCCCAAGATGTAGTTCAAGAATATAAAAATTTAGCACTTTATAAAAAACTTCTTGAATTGATTAAAAAAATAAGCAAGGATGGTATTATTCCGACAAAAGATGCAAAGGAGTTTGTTGATAAATTATATAACGAATTATATATAAGAGGAGCACATAATCAACTTGAAAAAGAAAAAGAAGAATTTTATAAAAAATATATAAAGCCTGGATTTATAATTAAGCCAGATGAGGAAGGTAAATTCTTAATTGAATTAGTATCTAAAAAAACTGCATAAAGTTTACGAAAATAAAATTTAGTTTAAAATGCCTTCTTATTTGCAAAAAATCTAAATAATGATATAATAACATATAAGGTATTTTTAAAAAAGAGGCGATTTTATGATACCAAAACAACCTGATAATGATGCAACTAAATTTATGCGTAATAATGGGTATCGCTTTACAAGAGGTAGAAAAGCTTTACTTGAAATATTAAAAAATGAGCATCTTACATTTAGACAAATTCAAGAAAGACTGGCAGAAAAAGGATATAAAAATGTATCTTCAATATATAATATGTTGGAGTTTTTTCTTGAAAATAAACTTATAACAATTGTTTTTGTTAATGGTGTAAAATACTATGATTTAGCAATTGGAAATAATATGCATCAAGATGAGTCATATATACATATGGTTATACTTGATACAAATGATATTTTTGAAATATCTAATAAAACATTATATGATAGAATAAAAGAAGTTACAGAAAGAGATTATAATGTAGATATTGATTACATTAAAATTATAATCGGAGCAAGAAAAAAATAAATACCAGACCATTTGGTCTGGTTATTTTTAGGTGGGATAAAATGTATAAAACAATATATTTAGCAGGTGGCTGTTTCTGGGGGATGCAGGCTTATTTTTCTAGATTAAAAGGTGTTTTAACCGAGGTTGGCTATGCTAATGGTGATACTTTTGATACAGATTATAAAAAAATCAAAGAGACAAACCATGCTGAGGTTATAAAAATAGTATATGATCCACTAATTATAAGAACTGCTGAAATAATAGATAGATTTTTTGAAATAATCGATCCATTTAGTAAAAACAGGCAAAAAAACGATATAGGAATACAATACAGAAGCGGTATATTCTATCCTTCTTGCGATATAGAGATTGAAAGAATAGCGAATCTTTTTAATGGTTATATTGAAAAAATAAATAATAAAAAATCAGAGGTTATAATTGAACCTATAAAAAATTATGTAAAAGCTGAGGAATACCACCAAGATTATCTTTTAAAAAATCCTAATGGATATTGTCATATAGATTTTAAAAATGTAAACGATTCAATATCTACTTTTAAAAAATTATCAAGCAATGAGATAAAAAAATTAAATTTAGATGAAAAATCATATAATATAATGATTAAAAAAGACACCGAAGAACCCCATGAAAGTAGTTTTAATTTAAATTATTCTAAGGGGTTATATGTTGATAAAATATCAAAAGAGCCACTTTTTCTAAGTGATGATAAATACGATGCAGGATGTGGCTGGCCAAGCTTTACAAGACCGATTTTTTCATCAGCATTAGACTATAATGATGATTTTACAATTCCTGATAGAAAAAGAACCGAGGTAGTATCAAAAATTCAAAACTCTCATCTTGGCCATGTGTTTCCTGCAATAAATGTAAAAACCGAGACAGGTCTTAGGTATTGTATAAATGGTTATTCTCTTTGTTTTATTGAATATGATAAATTAAAAGATACACCATATGAGAAGTATCAATTTTATTTTAAATCGAATGATTAATAATTTAAAATTATTTAGAAAAATAAAAAAATGTTATAATTGTTATGTTATATATTGGAGGTTTTATCTGTGTCATTAGATATTAAAAATAAAAAAGAAAAAATAAAAGTTCACTATATTGCTTGGATACTTTTAGTTTTATATATTTCTATTGTAGTTGCTACTATTTTTTTATCAACTACAACAAAAGAAAGAAAATTTAAAAACTACTATAATGCTAAGGTTTATACACTAGTATCTGGAAAAGATAAAGAAAGCAAACAAAGAGCCCAATATTATGGCGCAATGGTTATTGGTGATGAAAAAGAGAAAATGATTAAAATGACATCACTTAAAGAAGCCCAAAAACTAATTGATAAAGGTGAAATAGTTATTACATGTCAAGGTAGTCTTTCAACAAATGAACTAGCATTAACGCTTGGTGTATTTTTACAAGAGCTAAAACAACATCCTTTATATAAAAATAAAACAATTAAAAGAATTTATGTGCTAGAACAATCAACAAAAGATGAGAAAAAAGAAGAATATGAAAAATTCTATGAAAAAAATGGTGTTGACCCTTATTTATATAAAGATGAACTAGGTGCAACAAATCCTAAAATTCTAGCATTTTTAAAAGATAAAAATAAAAAAATCGCAGAAAAGCATGAGTTTACATCACTTGATATAGATTTTAAACCATCTAATTATAATTACCAAAGTCTAATTTATTCAACATTAAAGTTTTTAAATGATGTTGAAAATTGTCTAGTTAAAAAATAATGCTTCAAAAAATAAAAGAAGATTTAGAAAAATCTATTAAAGATAATCTTGGCTATGATATTTTAGTCCAAGACTCTAAAATCGATAAATTTGATTTAAGTATCTCATTGTTTAAACTAGTATCTCTTTATAAAAAAGATTTAAATACTATTTTTAATGAGATTCAAGATGTAGTTAAAAAAAACGATTATATAAGTAGTGTTGAGCTAACAGGTGGTTTTTTAAATTTGAATTTAAACCATCCTGTTTTTTCATCTTTGGTATTAAATAAAATACTAAAAGATGATAATATGTATGGAAGTAGTAAAAATGATAAAAATATAGTAATTGATTATTCATCTCCTAATATTGCTAAAAGTTTTTCAGTTGGTCATCTTAGATCTACTGTAATTGGTAATTCATTAAAAAATATCTATGAAAAGTTAGGCTATAAAGTATTTGGAATAAATCATCTAGGAGATTGGGGAACACAGTTTGGTAATTTGATTTGTGCATATAAAATGTGGAAGGATGAATATGACTTTGTAAATAATCCTCTTGAATCACTTCAAGATATGTATCAGAGATTTCATAAAGATGATATTTTAACAGATGCCTTAAAAGAAAAAGGTAGACTAGAATTTAAAAAGTTGGAAGAAAAAATTCCTGAAAATATAAGGCTATGGGAGATGTTTAAAAAAATCTCATTAGATGATTTTAAAAAAACTTATGAAAAACTTAATGTTAGTTTTTCATCATATGATGGAGAGGCATTTTATAATGATAAACTTAATTTAGTTTTAGATGATTTAAATAAATCAAATTTACTTATTAAAGATGATGGAGCAATGGTTGTAAGAGTTGGAAGCGATATTCCACCTGCAATTATATTAAAAAGTGATGGAGCAAGTAGTTATATTTTAAGAGATCTTGCTGCTATAAAATATAGAATTAAAACCTATAAACCTGAAAAAATTATATATGTTGTAGGAAGTGAGCAAAAACTACACTTTGAGCAACTACAAAGAATTGTTAAATTATTAAAATATGATGTAGAAATTTTATATGTTAGTTTTGGACTCGTTTTAAAAGATGGCAAAAAAATGTCAACTAGAAAAGGGACAGGCAAAAATTTAGATGATGTAATAACTGATGCATGTCTTGCTGCTAAAAAACAAATTACAGAAAAAAATCCTAATCTTTTAGAAAAAGACGAAATTGCAAGTAAAGTAGGAATATCTGCACTTATATTTTTTAATTTAAAAAATGAAAGAAATCTTAATATAAACTTTAATTTAGATGAAATGCTTAGATTTGATGGGATGAGTGGCCCTTATTTACAGTATTCATCTGTAAGAATAAGATCTATTTTAAAATTAGAAAATAAGATTGATTTAAGAAATATAGATTATAATATTTGCAAAAATACGCATTATTTTCAAATTATTATGGAGCTTTCAAAATATCCACAAATTATAAAAAAAGCAAAGGATGAAAATGCTCCCGATGTAGTTTCAAAATACATCCTAAATTTAGCTAAATTATTTAATTCATTTTATCAAGTTGAAAAAATACTTGTAGATGATGCAAAAGTTAAAAATTTAAATCTCCTTCTGATAAAATGTATAAATATAGTTTTAGAATCAGCAATGAATTTACTTGGTATTTTTATTGTTGATAAAATGTAATACCCCCATGTGATGGAATTGGTAGACGTGAGAGACTCAAAATCTCTTGGACGATAGTCCGTGCTGGTTCGAGTCCAGTCATGGGGAATTTTAAATTTTACAAATATTTTTAAAAGTGTTATTATTATATAATAAAAGCAAGGAGGGATAATATGACGCAAGATTATTATAATAATTATCAAGGCAGTCAAAATTCATATGATGGCTATGATGATCAATATGATGGCGATAATCCTAGAAGTTATAAATCTCAAAATAAAAAAGATGATACTAACTCTAATATAAAACCAACACCTGCTGCTAAAAAGGTTATAAGGACTATTTTTTATACTATTTTAATGCTTACAAGTTTAATATTGGTTGCGATATATATTTATTTAATGTTAAAAGTTGCTGGTAAGGCTGGTTCTATTAAAGAAAATATAACAAAACATATTCCTCTTATTGCTAAAATTTCTCTTTATACTTTTTTAGGCTCTGTTATATTTTTAATATTTACGGCAAGGCAGGGCATAGTAATTCCTATTATAAGTTTAGTATTTTTCCTTGCAATGGTGTTTGTTATTTTATTTGTTTATCCTTTAACAAATGGCCTATATCAATTATTTGCATTAACTGGAGATGGACTGTATTTTGGTGAATATTATGGTTTTAAGGAAATAGTAAAAGTTAGTTTAAAATCTATTTTAAAAGGTATCGGAGAAACTCCAACTATAGAGAGCATTAAATTTATTCCACTAATAGCAAATGCTGTAATGTTTGTAAGTTCTATAATTTTAACAGTTTATCTTGCAACAAGAAGACCAAGAACTGCTGCATCATCAATTTTAGAAGTTGCGCTAATATTTTTAAATATTTTATTTTTCTATAATGTTGTTATTGATATAATAGTTTTAACTAAAAAAGTTCCAAAATTGCTTAATAAAGATACTTTTAAATGGATTACTCTATCAATGCATGGATTAAAAGGATTTTCATTTATATTATTTGTATTTGGATCTTTATTTGGAATATTTGCTGCAAAAAAAGATTAGACAAAGATTAGACGATAATAAAAATCATATAACGGAGTGATTTATATCTTAGAAGACCCGCTAAGTAAAACGACATTACTAAATAATATTTTAACTATTTCAAATAATACAAAGCTAGCAATAGGTGTTGCTAGTTTTGTTTTGCTTTTGATTTTTTCAGCTCTTATCTCAACTGCTGAAACTGCTTTTATTTCGTCAAGCTATATTAAAATTGATGAAATAATTTCTCTAAAAAAATCAAAAAGAGCATCGCTTGTTAAAAAAATGTTAGAAAACCCTAATAAGTTTTTATCAACTATACAGGTAATAAATACGATGATTGCTTTTATAAATGGTGCTATTACATCATCAATTTTTACAAAATATGTATTTAACACATATTTTGTAAATGAACCTGCTATGTGGCAATATGTTCTAATTACAATTGGTCTAACTATTATTACAGCATATTTTCAGGTTGTATTAGGTGAGCTTGTTCCAAAAAGAATAGGAATGAAATGGCCTGAGAAAGTCATTATAAGACTTATATATTTTGTTATGATATTTTATTATTTATTCTATCCTTTTGTAATAATTCTAACAAGTTCTACTACTTTAATTTCTAGATTATTTGGAGTTAAAAAAGGTGATGAGATAAAACCTGTAACAGAAGAAGAAATTAAAGCAATGGTTAATGCTAGAAGTAAAGTTGGAAAAGATGAATCATATGAATCAGATGTAATAAATAATGTATTTGAATTTAATGATACAACAGTTGATGAGATAATGACACATAGAACTGAGGTAAGTGCGATAGATATAAAATCATCTACTGATGAAATATATAAAATAATTAAAGATTTATCCTATACAAGATATCCTGTATATGATGATACAATTGATAATATAGTAGGTATTTTACATATAAAAGATGTTTTACAATACTTAATAAATGGCTCTAAAACAATAAATATTAAAAAAATTATTAGACCACCACACTTTGTTTTTGAGGGAAAGAAAATAAACGATCTTTTTCAAGAGATGAAAAAAAATAGAATTCATCTATCTGTTGTAGTTGATGAATATGGTGGAACTGCTGGTATTGTTACATTAGAGGATTTAATAGAAGAAGTTCTAGGTGATATCGACGATGAATACGATGAATTAGAAAAAGATATCCAAGAGGTAGGAAATGGAATTTATAAAATAAATGGTCATATAAATTTAGAGGAACTTCAAGATTTTTTAAAAATAGATTTTCCAGTTGATGAGTTTGATACTTTATCAGGATTTATGATTTCCAAGTTTAATAAAATCCCTAAAGATGATGATCTAATTTCATTTGTTTATAATGGTTATCAATTTAGATCGCTTGAGATAAAAGAAATGGTTGTAGTAAAGGTTCTTGTTAAAAAAATAGTAGTAAAAGAAAATTAATTATAAAATAAAAAAGGCTCTAAGCCTTTTTTATTTTATACATAATATGTTATTTAATCATTGATGAGATAAACCAAATATCTTTATCAAGCTTAGAAATAAATTCTTCAAACATATCGACAGTTATAAAGTCTTTTTCACTTTCTGAATATTCTCTTATCTCTAATGCTTTATTTTTAAATATTTTTAGATCATCTACTAATAATTTTAAAACTTCACTATCTTTATAATCTTTAGATTCTAATTCTTTAACAAAGGCAATTTTAACAAATTCTGAAACCTTAACTAGTGGGTATTCTCCAATCATTTTAATTCTTTCAGCAATTGCATCGTATTCTTCAAATAATCTTTCATAAATAGCCTCTGTTTCAAGATGAACATCTTTAAAGTTAGGACCTGTAACATTCCAATGTAAGTTATGTATTTTAGCAACCTCAATATATAAAGATGCTAAGTATTCATTCATAAGTTTAATATGTTTCATATAAATTCCTCCTTATAAATAATTATACATTTATACAATTATTTTTTTAAGTATTTGCTTTATGAA
>CAUTNH010000031.1:0-9953 GCA_963540225.1 uncultured Acholeplasmataceae bacterium
AGTTTATATCGCTTGCTTTGCTTTTCTTTTATTAGCTCAGCTTCATTTTTTAATATGATTGTTTTTCCAACTTGACCTTTACATGCTGTAAATATCATAAAAGATATTACAGTTAAAAATATATAACCTATTTTTCTTTTCATATATTTTCGCTCCTTCACGCCATTTTTTAATAATCTTATTTTTAATTTTTTTATCTTGTAAAACTTTAAACATATAGATATATTTTAACATTTTTTACCTTTTTAAAGACATTTTGGGCAATTTTATAAATAAAAAACTAAATAAAATAATAAAAAAACTCACTTTTTTGGCGAGTTTAATTTTTCCTTTATTATATTTATTGCTTTAAAATATCCATCTGTACCAAGACCTGTAATATTAAAATCCGATATATCTTTTAAAAGATCTATTTTTCTAAAATCTTCTCTTTCTAAAATATTAGATATATGAATATTTACTTTTAAAATTTTACATACAACAAGAGAATCTCTTAAACAAACTGATGTATGAGATAATCCGGCCGCATTAATAATTATTGCATCTATTTTTTTAATATTATTTATTTTATCAATAATTTTACCTTCAAAACTTGATTGATAATGTTTTATTTTTAAATCTTTATTCTTATTTTTTAACTCTTTGATTAAATTTTTTAATTTTTTACTTCCATAAATATTAGGCTCTCTTTTACCCAGAAGATTCAAATTAGGTCCACTAATTATTAAAATCCTTAATTTTTTCATATATCTCACCTACAATATCAAAAAGTTCTAAATCATCTATATCAATTTTTATATCAAAGTATTTTTCATAAAGCATATATCTTTTATCAAAAACCTTTTTTACACCATTTTTATAAATTGTATGGGGGGTTCTTATATTTTTATAATTAAGCCATTCTAATGAATTATACAAATAAATTATTATATTATTCCTTATTTTTAATTTTTCCATTATCTTATTATTTAAAACAACTCCCCCGCCAGTTGCTAGGACAAATGGACTTTTAAAGTTATCTTGGTTTAAAAAAAGTTTTTCTTCTTCTGCTCTAAAAGTTTTTATATTTTTCATACTTTTATCTAATCTTATATTTTTACAATCTAGTAAAATATCTGAATCATAAAAATTATATTCTAGTTTATTTGCTAAAATTTTTCCAATTGTTGTTTTACCAGAAAGTGGCATTCCGATTAAGACAATATTATATTTTGAAGAATTTTTTAACATCTAATAATACATCCTCATATAATGATTTACTTAAAGCATCATATATTTTTATATCCATTTTATTTTTAAACCAAGTCTTTTGTTTTTTAGCAAGTTGCATAGTATTATTTAAAACTAAATTTATATATTCATCCATATTTATCTTTCCATCTATTAAATCAAGCATTTGTTTATATCCTAAAATGTTTTTTAACTTATCTCTATATTTTAAATTTGATTTAACTTCTTCTATAAAATTATTATTAAGTTGCGCTTTTATTCTTTTTAGGATTTTTTCTTTTAAAATACCTCTTTCGATATCAAGATAAATTATAAATGTATCATATATTTTATTATCTTCACCCTTGTTTTTTGATGGTATATCACCGTTTATAATTTTTGTGATAACTCGGTCAACTTTTCTTTCATTTAAAAAATCAATCACACAATCTGGATCGTGCTCTTTTATATAATTTATTTTATAATCTAGGCTATTTTCTAATATTTTACTTTTATTATCTCTTTTTAAATTATCAATAAATTTATAATCATATAGCACACTTTTAATATAAAAGCCACTTCCACCAACAATAAGAGGATAGTTGGATTTTTCAATTATACTTCTTACATCTTTTTGATAATTATATACGCTATAATCAAAATCAAGTGATATTTTATCTAAAAGATGATGGGGATATTTTTCCTGTATAGATTTATCAATTTTATCAGAACCAATATCAAGACCTTTATATACTTGAACAGAATCACCATTTATTAAAGTAATATCGTTTAATTTATCTTTTAAAAAGATTGCAAGATTAGTTTTCCCAGATGCAGTAGGTCCTACAATTGCTACAACTTTTTTCATTATAATACTCTTTTAAATAATTTTTCAATTTCTTGTTTTGTAAGTTTTATTATTGTTGGTCTTCCATGAGGACAATGATAAGGATTATCACAAAGACTAAGTCTTTTAACAAGTTCTGAGATTTCTGCAAAAGATAGCAAATGATTAGCTTTAATTGATTTTTTACATGCGTTCATTTTGATTTTATCAATTAAAAATTTTTGATAGTCAACCTCTTCCATATTCAAAATACAATTTATTAAATACTCTAATACATCATCAAGCATCACATTTTCAAGCTCTGTAGGATATTTTAATACCTCTCCTAAATTATTTATTAAAAATCCATGACGATTAAAAAATGCTTTATTTTTAATCATTATTTTTATCTCTTCATCTTTTAAATTTGGTTTATATGGAAATAAATATTCAGATAGTGTATTTATACTAATTGGTTTTTTTAAAAATATTTCATAATTTATTCTTTCAGCAGCAGCATGTTGATCAAGCAAAAATAAACCTTCTGCATTTTGAAAAAGTAAAAATGTTTTATGAAATGTTCCAATATATTCCATAAATGGAATTTTATTATCATCTTTAATTATTAAACTTTTCTCCTCGAAAAAAGTTATCGGATTTTCACAGTGATTATTCTCACTCAGATAAGTAGTTGAAAAGGTTGTATCAAGAAGTGTGCTACTAGTATCAAAGTTATTAAAAATAGTTTTATAACTTTCATTTTCGCTAAACTTTCTATATTCTTTTGAAAGTTTTTCTTTTAGCATTTGAGTTATTAAACTTTTTAATGCATATTCATTTATAAGCTTGATTGTTAACTTTTGGGGATGTACATTAACATCAATTAAATATGGATCAAGTTTTAAATAAATACAAACCATTGGATATCTATCTTGCATTATATATCCTTGAAATGCATCTACAACTGCTTCTTTTAAAATATAATTTTGAACAAATCTACCATTTACAAAAACGTTTATATCATTTTTATTAGATCTGACATAATCTGGAGAGATTGCAATAATTTTAACTTTAATATTAGCAGTGCTATTATCTACTACAAGTAAATTTTTAGAAAATGTCTCACCATATACAGCCGCAATTAAATCATTAGGTTGTGCTTGACCAAATGTTTGAAGAATGATTTTATCATCTATTTTAAGACAAAACTTTATAGTTGGATTTGCAAGAGAAAATTGTCTTACATAATCAATAATTATTTTCTTTTCAGTTTGTTCACTTTTTAAATATTTATATCTTGCAGGAGTATTAAAAAATAAATCTTTTACAATAACATCGCAACCATCCTTACAAGGATAAAATCCTTTATCTATAACTTTACCTGCTGATATTTTTAAAAAATGCCCATCTCCATTAGCAGTTTTTGAATATATTTCCATATTAGAAATAGATGCAATCGATGGAATAGCCTCACCACGAAAGCCAAGCGTTTTAATATTTTCTAAATCATTTTCGGTAAATATTTTAGATGTTGCATGACGCATTATTGATTTATTTAAATCATCATAATCCATTCCTATACCATTATCTGATACTTGGATAAAGCTAAGTCCAAAACCTTTTATAAAAATATTAATCTCGCTTGCCAAAGCATCAAGAGAATTTTCAACTAATTCCTTGATAACATTAGCAGGTCTTTCAACTACTTCACCTGCTGCTATTTGGTTTATTAAATTATCTGACAATACTTTTATTTTCATATTATTCCTTTTTCTGTAAATTCTTTAAATATATTATTGCCTCAAATGGAGTCATATTATCCAAGTTTAGCTTTTTTATATCATCTAATGTTTTATCAAAGCCTGATATATTTATATCATTTTTTACATTTTTAATATCTTTTATTTTATCCTTGGGACTGTTTTTTTCAAGTTCTTGTAAAACTAATCTGGCAGTATCTATAAGTTCTTTTGGTAGGCTTGCTAAACTTGCAACATCTATTCCATAAGAGTTTTTACTTATTCCTTTTAAAATCTTATATAAAAATATCATTTTATTATTATCAAGTTTCACAACTGCGTTTAAATTAGTAATATTTTTATATTTACTATCTAAATTAGTTAACTCGTGATAATGGGTTGAAAACATCATATGAGAGCCTATATTTTTAATTATATAATCAATTATCGCATAAGCAAGTGCCATCCCATCAAATGTGGCAGTTCCTCTTCCTATTTCATCAAAAAATAAAATGGAATTAGCAGTTGCCCCTTTTATTGCATCATTTGCCTCAACCATTTCAACCATAAAAGTTGAAAGTCCACCTGCTATATTATCACTTGAACCAATCCTTGTATAAATTTTATCATATACAAAAATATTTGCATAATCACAGGGAACAAAAGAGCCTATAAGAGATAAATATACAACTAGTGCAACAGTTCTCATATATGTAGATTTTCCACCCATATTAGGTCCTGTAATTATATTTACATCACCTTTTTTTAAGATTGCATCATTTGGGATTATACTTGTAGTTTTTTCAACTACTGGATGCCTTGCTCCTTTTAAATCTAAGATGTTATTAAAATTATAAATAGGCATTTTATAATTATTTAATAAAGCAACATATGAAAGAGATTGAAAGGTATCAAGAATAGATATATTAAGTGCAAGTTCTTGAAGATTATTTTTATATTCCAGTATGTAATCTTTTATTTTTTTAAATATTTCATACTCTAAATCATTAATCTTTTTTTCACAGTTTATGATTAAATCTTCTCTATCTTTTAATTCTTTTGTTGTAAATCTTTCAAGATTTGTAAGAGTTTGTTTTCTTTTATAGCCGTATTCATCTTTTACTAAATCTAAATTACCCTTAGATATCTCAATATAAAAACCAAATACACTGTTATATGATACTCTTAAATTTTTTATTCCTGTTTTTATTTTTTCTTTTTCTTCGTATTGTTTTATCCAATCATTATTATTTTTATTTATATTTTTTAACTCATCTAATTCCTTATTAAATCCTTTTTTAATTATTCCACCCTGTGTGATAGTTCTTTCAGGGTTTTCTAAAATTGCACTTGTAATTAGGTCTTTAAGTTTTTTATTTTCATCTAACTTATTAGAAAAATTTATCAAATTAGAATTTTTACTATCGCATAATATTTTTTTTATATTTGGAATAGTATCTAAACTATTTCTTAGCCAAATTAGATCTATCGGATTTAAATTATTTGTGCTTAATCTTCCGATAATGCGGTTAATATCATAAATATATGCTAACTTGTTTTGTAAGTTTTTTAAAATATCAAGTGACGATAAATCTTTAACTAGATTTATCCTATAATTTAATTTATCGATATTTTTTATAGGGTTTAACATTATTTGTCTAAGATATCTAGCACCTTGTGCTGTTTTTGTTTTATTTAATACATTATATAATGTAAACTCATCATTTGAGAAATTAGATTTAAATATTTCAAGGTGATCAAAAAACTTATTATCTATAAATAAATAATCATCTCCTTTTTCTAGGATAAAAGGTTGCAGATGATTTAGTTCTTGCATTTGTTTTTCTTTTAAAAAATTTAGCAAAAGACAAGCAGATTTCCTAGCATCAAGATCGGCAATATTTTTTAAAAGTTTACTCTCAAATATTTTATAATTGCTATATTCATTTATAAGGATATTTCTATCTTTTATGCTGTTTATAAGTTCTATATCATATATGCTTGAAATAATTACTTCTTTTATTTCAAGGTTTTTTAGACTTTCTAAAACATCATCTTTTTTAAGTGGATATTTTATAAAACACTCCCCTGTTGATATATCAGAGTATGCAAGATAAAAACCAAGTTCAAAAAAAGAAATTGCACCTAAAAAATTATTTTTACCATCTTGTAATATTCCATCATCAACCACTTGACCAGGGGTTATAAGTTTAACCACTTTTCTTTCAACAAGGCCTTTTCCAGGAGGAGTAATTTGTTCTGCAATTGCAATTTTATAACCATTATCAACTAATTTTTTAATATATGGCTTTACCGCATGATATGGCATACCGCACATTGGTATATTGGCATTTGCAGATTTTTTAGTTAATGTTAGTTCTAAGAGTTTACAAACCGATACAGCGTCATCAAAAAATAGTTCATAAAAATCACCTAGTCTAAAAAAAACTATCGCATCTGGATAGTCTTTTTTTATTTCAAGATATTGCTTAATTAGTGGAGTTTCATCTTTTTTTGATACCATTTATTTTTTAAATACAAAGAAAAATACAACACCAATTATTGTAAGTGCTATTACAATACTTATAACAACAGCGACTTTGGTTCCAACATTTAATACTTTACCATTTGCTTTATCTTTTTGTTTTTTTTGCAATTTTTTATTTTTTCTACTATCAAATTTATCAAGATATCCAGGCATTTCATCAGTGATTAAATCGTTTTCAGAAGCATAAACTAAATCATTTCTTTCAACTGCAATTGGAGCAATTATTGTTGATGGTTCTAAATAATTAGGTTCAGCAGTAAAAGTGTTTTGACTAATAGGTTTATAGTTTTTCTTCATTGATTCTTCAAGGTCTTCTTCTCTTCTTTTTTCTTCTTCTAGTTTATCTTTTGTATAACTTGTTACATTTACACCCGAATTATCCATTTTTAAATCGTTGAAAAAATCAAGATCATTAGATTTAGAATTTATCTCAACATGGCTTTGTTTTAATTTTTCTTCTTCTAATTGTTTTCTTTTTTCAAGTAGTTCTTTTTCTTGTTCTAGTCTTTCTTTTTCAAGAGAAAGTTTTTCTTCTTCTAATTGCTTTTTCTTTTCAGCAAGCAGAATATCTTCTTGTTTTTTTCTTTCATGTTCTTCTTTTTGTTTTTGAAGCTCTAAATCAGCAAAATTTATCTCAATTTGTTCAAGACCTTTTTTTATTTCCGTAATCTTACTTTTTAAAAGATCAAGTTTTAAATTTGCTTGATTTATAATAACTATTAAATCACTTTCAAGAGGTATTCCTTTATATTTAAGAGTAAGCTCTTCATTTAATAAACTGCAATTACTAACTTCTCTTTCATAATTTGTCTTATTAGTTTTATAATCAAGAACAACATCATAGTTTATCTCATTAACAGGATTGAAATTTAAAAGCTCGACATTTGTTTTAAGTGCTTCAACCCTTGGTTCAATATCATATAACTTGTTTAAAAGATTTTTATATTTTTCTTTAAACTCAATTTTAAAGTTTTCATTTTCTTTTTGCTTTTCTATTTTTTCATTTGCTTTTTTTAATAAATCTTCTTCTTTTAATTTTTGATCTATTTGCATTAAAAGATTTTTTGATGTATCAATTTTTTTCTCCATTAGGAAAATAAAATCTCTAACATCATTTTTTCTATTGACCAAATCGTTATCAAAACATAATTTTAATTTTTCATCAATTATAGAGAATTCTTTTTTATAATCAATTATTAAATTTTCTAAATCTGATACTTCTTGATATAATTTTTCAATATTTTCTTCTCTTACGCTATTGCTATTTTCTAAAACGCTATAAAGAGCGTTAACTCTCATTTCAACAGCGATTAATAAATTTCTTAAACTTACAATTTTCTTTCTTGATTCTGAAAATTTATCTTCTGAATTTTCTTTGCTAATTTCTAAATTTTTTTCTTCATATTTTTTATTATCAAGTTGTTCATCATCAATACTAACATTTAAATCTTCTTCTTGATTTATTTTTTTAACTTCTTCTTTAACAATAACATTATCATCTCTTGTGCTATCATCAATAAATGTTTTACTTTGATTTATATATCCAACCTCAACTTTTTGATAAAGTGGTTTTGCTTCTATCTCATGATATGCAGCCTCATCGTTAAATATTCCACTTTGTTCAAAGTTTTTAGCCTCATCTGATACTCCTTCTAAATCATTTAGTTCAATATTATAAATTGAGTTAGATGATGGTTTAATATATATATCAGATGTTTGAATAGAACCGGATAGTATAAGTTCAATTATACTTTCCTTATTTAAATCAATAGTCAATTTAAGTTTATTATTTGTTGAAAATCTTTGAAGTTGAGTAATAGTCATTTTTACAAGTTCTGCTTCAACTTTTTCACTATATCTATTTGTTTCTTTAAGCTTGTTTATAATTTGGTCTAAAAATTCACCTTTTTTAAATCTTTGTGGAATTGCTAAATCATATTTAGCAGAAAGTTCTCTTATTTCACTAACTGTTGCAGATTTATATAATACAGGTCTAAAAACATCAGGAGTAAGACCATCAATTTCTCCTTTTTTATCAATAAATACTTTGCTTAGTGAAAGATTATATCTTAGAATATTATTAGTTATTTTTAGCTCTTTTATTTTTTCGGCTTCTTTAATTATAATTAAAAGATTATCTTCTGAAAATTTAACATCAATCATATAAGATAATATCATAAGCCATAACTCTTTTAAATATTCATAATTTAAATTATCATCTTTAAATGATGCAAGTAAATTTTCAAGCTGATATTCAGAATATGTTAAAAACCAAGACAGACGATATTTTTTCTCATCGGCTACTGTAAAACGAGTTTTAATTAGTTCTTGAACTGGATCATTTAAAACCTTTTTTAAAGCATCCATTCTTATTTTTTTAGGTATTCTAAAATCAAAAGAAAGCAATAACTCACTTGCTTGAAGACCTGTAAAACAGATAAAATTTTCAACCAAATCTGCTACCTTATAAGTTCTATTTTTTACAATTATTGCCGAGTTTACATTTAATCTATTCATTAAATTTTACCCCTCTCTTTATATTTTTAACATCTTATTATATTTTATAATAATTGAAAACTTTTTCAAAATACTTTTACCTAAAAACCGCTATAAATAGCGATAATCTAGCATTTTAAGTATATTTTAAAAATAAAAGGGCTATTTGCCCTTATTTAACACCTATAATATTGTTTAACTCAATAGAAAATAAAATTCCTGTATTAGGCATATCAAAACTAAAATTTTTATCAAGCGATGAGACAATCTTTTTTTCTAACTCGTCATTACAAACTACAAACACAATCTCTTTTTCTGGTTCTATATTAGCATCAAAATATTTTTTAGCATATACACCCGATCCCCTAGCATTTATTATTGATGCACCACGTGCACCAAGCATATTGGTTTTCTCAATTACCTTATTAGCATTTCCTTTATCAACAACTACAAATAGTGCTTTTGCCATGCCTAAACTCTCCTTATAAATTTTGCTTTCAAATCCAGATGAATTATTAAGTCTATAAATTGGAATAGTATATAAAAAGCCGTTAGTTTTAAATTTATCTGGAATTTTTTTATATTCATTTTTTATACTTGATAAATCATTTTCTAAATCAACTATACCGACTAATATCTCAGATAAAAAACTTCCAAGACCAATATTATTTAAAAATTTACTTCCACTAACCTCAGAAGATTCTAATATTAAAAATTTACTTATATCATCTTTAAAAATATTTTTACAAAAATTATCGAGATACGTCCTTGGAAAGTTTAAAATTAAAAGATTAGGATTACCCATTTGATTTATCACATGCAATCTTATAGGTACTTCTTGCAATCATTAACTCTTCATTTGTAGGAATAACTAACGCTTTTATCTTAGATGATTTTTTAGTTAAAAATGTTGGTTCTGAAACTTTTTGCATATTTTTTAAATAATCAACCTTTAATCCTAAAAACTCTATTTTTTCAAGAATGCTTTTTCTTGTTGAAACAGAATTCTCACCAATTCCAGCAGTAAATATAATTGCATCAAGACCACCTAGTAAAACATAATAAGATCCGATATAGTCACATATTCTTTTAACTTGAATATCAAGCGCAAGCCTTGCATAAGTATTTCCTTCTT
>CAUTNH010000032.1:0-8787 GCA_963540225.1 uncultured Acholeplasmataceae bacterium
GATTCAATAGAAAAATCATTTATGCTTGGATGATATAAAAAATTGGGTGATACTTGATCTTTTAAAATTTTAAATGTATCAACTATTAGTCCATGAGGAATATATGAGACCATCTTTTCATCGTTAGTATATATAATATTATTTACTTTTTTAAACTTTATGCTAGATGATTTTTTTAAATTTATGTTAGTAATTTTATGATAATCATTAAAAAAATCACTATCAAAATTAAAATCATCATTAACATCATTTAAAGTAATTTCTGTAAATAATAATTTATGTATAGGGAGATTTATATTAGATGATATATTATCAATTAACTCAAGTTTGCTAATTGTATAATCTTTTAAATAATATAAATAATATCTATCATTTTTTAAAAGATATCTTTCGTTTAGGAATTCTTTTACTAAGTTATTATTATTTGAAACATCAAAATCAAAATTATCACTATGATCTCTTTTTGCTATAAATAATTTTTCAAGATCAGTAAAATCTCTTCCAACGCTTATATAGCTAATTTTTGTATGATCAATATGATTTTTAATTCCTTTGACATTATCTGATAGATAAATTTTTGTAGTAAGATTTTTAAATAATTTAAATTCAAGAATTTTATCAAATGTTTCAACCATACAATCTTTATCCATACTGATTTTATTAAATGCAAAACTAATTTTACTTACAGTAATTTTATTTTTAATAGATAAATCAATTCCTCTAAATTCACCAAAATCACTACTTAATACCATATAATTATTTACAGTTATTTTTTTAAGGTTAGTTGAATTGGTTATAAAATTACTAAATAAAAACTCTAAATTATAAAATTTAATTTCTTCAAGATTTTGAAAGTTATCAAATGTATTTGGTAGAAGACCTTTAACGTTTGGTAGTTCAAGAACTTTTATATTACTATTTTTACTAAATGAAAATCTACCAATTTCTTTTAAAGATTGCGGAAGATCAAAATTTGTTAATTTATGTGTATTTTTAAATGCATAATTTCCTATTTTTTCAAGACCATCACCTAGGTTAAGTTCTTCAAGATTATAAAGATTATAAAATGTAGAATCGTTTATTTCTTTAAGAGTTGATGGGATATTAACTTTTGTAATATTTTTCAAATTATAAAATGCACTATCACCAAGATAAGTTATCTGACCAAGGTTTAGATTAGTTATATTTTCACAATTTTTAAATGCTTTTTCATAAACATTTTTTAGGCTGTCAGGAAATTTAACATCTGTAATACTTGTACAATTATAAAATGCATATTTACCAATATTTGTAAGAGAAGTTTTTTCAAAATCAAATGTCTTTAAATTTATGCAATCACGGAAAGCAAAATCTCCGATTTCTTTAATTTTAGAATAATTTAGAATAACCCTTTCTAAACTTGTACAATTATAAAATGCAAAATTAGGAATTTTTTCTATATTATCATTTAATCTTACAAGTCTGATTTTTCCAAAATTCATAAATGCGCCTTCAGCAATTTCAACAACTGGTAGCCCTTTATAAGTACTTGGAATAATCACATCCCCTGCGTAATCTTTTTTTATTTTATTTAATATATATCCTGTTTTTTCACTATTTAGCGTATAAGAAAATCCATCATCTGGAACATAATTATAATATTTAACAAAGAAGTTTTTACCATCTTCTGTAAGTTTATAATTTTCATCAACTAGTTTATTATTTTCATCATATACACCATCAAAAAACTTATTAACTATTTCTTCAAAATCACTTTGCTTATATAAAATATTTGAATTATATTTCACATTTTTTCCTATTTTTTTACCTTGTATATTTAAAAAATAAGTTAAATAAATATCATCATAAAATGGTTCTAAAACTAGTTTGTCATTAACTATTTCAGTATCCAAATCAAATATTTCATTATCAGTTCTATTAAAATAATTAACTAATACTTTACTTTTATCATCTGGATTAACACTACCAATTTCGTATTTTTTACCATCAAATACCAAATCTTTTTGTTGCAGTTTTTCTCCATGAGGAACGTAAACATCTTTTATTATTTCATTACCATCTTTATCTTTTTTAAATGCAATTCTTACAAGATGTTTTTCTTTTTCCCATACTGCGTAAAGGTTTAAGTCCTCAGTTATAGGTTCATTGTTTAAATCATATACCGTGTTATCGCCATCTTTATACCAACCTAAAAATATATGATTATCTTTTTTAGGATTTTGAGGTTTTAATATAGAATTATATTCAACTATATACTCATTACTATTTTCACCATTTTTAGAATCTAGTCTTACTTTGTATTTATTTTTTTCATATTTTGCATATAGTTCTAAATCACCATCAATTTTTTTATTAAATTGAAATAGCTTAGAATTTAAATACCAACCTGTTAATTTATGACCTTTCTTCTTACCTATAAAATTGCTATCAGGTTCTTTTAAAATCTCACCATGGTTATAAGTTTTTTCAAATTGTTGCCAATTATTATTATCATCTTGATATTTAAATATAATTTTATATTTTGTTCCTATTTTTACATCATCTGGGTTTATATCGCTTTTTTTACATCCAAAAAGAATAAACACAAATAATAGTGAAAATATAATTTTGATTATTTTTTTCATAATATCACCTATGCTTTTTTAATCTCAAAGTCTATCATCATTCCATCATTTATTACATATTTGTCTTTTGGTGAAATAGGGCCATTTAAAAATTCTAAATTCTTCACAGAATTACCATTTTTATAATATATAAAACCCGATATTACATATTTATCTAGTTTAAAATAATCATCGAACTTATGCTTTGTGAAATGATAAAACGCAGATAAAAATAAATTTTTTATACCATCATAGTCAAAGAATATATTCTTACCTGTTAAAAAATATTCTATGTCATTATAGTTATTCTTATAAGCATATGGATAAGCTCCAACAAAATCTTCTTTTTTTGTAATTTTCTTTTGTCTTAGTTCATCATATATTTGTTTTTGGAATTTCATTTTAAAATATACATACTCTAATTTTTTATTATTTTCTAAATCGCTAATATAATATTCTACATAATATGAACTATTATTTATATAATATTCTGGATTAAATTTATAATCCTTAGGAAATGTATTTTCAGAATTTTTAATTAGTTTATATCCAAACTCATTTAACTTATCATTTAATTTTAAAGAAGAATAATTAAAGGGGCTATAATGTGATTTTATAGTTTTTTCATATAACACTTTTCCATCTTTAATATATCTATATGATATATCAATATTAGTTTTTTCAACACTTAGATAAATTGGAAAATAAAATATATTGTTATTTTTAATATATTCAAGTTTATCTATTTTATCAGAGGATAATAAATTATTTCTAAAAAGATAATCACTACTTATAGATAATATTTTATAAACTACACCATCATATGCAAAATATGGATATGCTAGATAATTTAGTTTTGTTTTTGTATCATCAGTTGATATTTGCTCTTTATCAATATATCTTAAAACATTTGATATCAAAGGCATAATTCCATAATCTCTTTGACAACTTGAAGAAGCAAAAAATTCTCTCTTATTTATATCATATGCCATAACATTTATATTTACTTTAATTTCTTTATAAACTTTTAAAATTATTGTTCTTCCTGATTTAATGAAACTGTATTTATTTTTTGAAATAAAGTATCTATGAAATATTTCATCAAGAGAACTATTTTTATTTTGTGCAACTAGTTTTTCAAAATATGTATTGTATAAAATATTACCATCTACTACATCAGTTGCCTCATCAATAGGAATGTCTAGTTTAGCATATTTTAAAGTGTTAGAATATAAATTTTTAAAAAAGTTAGGAAAATCAATCTTAACATATGTTATTTTATATCTAAAATATATTATTGTATCATTTATAATATCTCTTGCATATGTATTATTTTCTATCTTTGATAAATAATTTATATCTGTATACATTCCTAAAAACTCATTATCGCCGTTAAAATATGGGATAGTCTTTTTAATTTCTTCCATCTTATTTAATAAACTAGTATATAAGTTATCATCTTCTTTTAAACTAAGAGTTAGTAATTCATAGTTTTTATCATATAATGTACTTGGCTTATAATCTTCATGTGGAAGATTTATTGTAGCAGTAATTTTATTTTTTATAATTGGCTCAAGTATTATATCATCGGTTAAGTTATAAAACTTTCCATTTTTTATATCATCAAATGTTAAAGCGCTATCATCGTTAACAACTTTCCAACCATAAAAATATTGTTTTTTTGTATCAAAGAATTTATTACCTAAATTAATATTTCCTAAATCAAGTGGCATTCTACTAATAGGACCACATGAAAAATTATAATTTTTTATTAGCTCATTTTCTTTTGTCCTAAATAATAAATTAGCCTTTTTAATTTTTATTTTAGAATATATATCAATTATTCTATATTCTTTTTTTAGATACGTTTCTTTTTTCTCATTAAGCCCTAACGGGTAATAACAAGGCTTGGAAAAATCATAAAAAGAATTAGGATCATTTAAATCAGTTAAAAAATTTTCTATCTCGTACTTATCATTTCCATCTATTAAATATTTATTCCCAAAATTATCAAAATATAAATTACCTAATCTATCTTTAAGATAATAACTACCGTTTGGAAGTTTAATTTTTTCTCTTATTTTTGTAAGAACTTCTCTGTCAAAACTACTACCTTTTTTAATTTTAATCTCATAAACTTTCTCATTAAAAGTATTATGAAATCTAAAAATTGTATCACTATCATCTGTAAAATTATCAAGATATAATTTATTTATATTTGTATTTGTTGATAAAATATCTTGTAAGTCTTTTTCAGCAATATATTCATTTCTTGATTTTTGTAAAAATAATTTAGCATATTTAGGATTTATGCTATCGTCTGGAAGATAAACATCATTTATACTTTTATCAATTGTTTTATAAAAGGCTTCAATAATATTTTTACTAGATTCTTTCATAATATTTAAAACCTCAGAATATATCATAGTCTTAGGTGCTTTATAAATAAGAGAATTTTGTTCATTGTATAAAAATAGTTGTTTTGATAAATCTATTTTAAAAGGAATTTCTTTATACTGTGATGAATCAATTGAGAATATATTATTTTTATCTCCTTGAAATGATAGATAAAGCGAAAATTTATTACTTGAATCAAGAATATCATTTTCTAAAATTTTATCTATTTTCTCTTTTTTACCATCTTTTGTTATTTTATAAAATTGAAAGTTAAATTTAGTTTGATATTTACTAGTCGCATAAATTAAATCTTTTAAATCTTCAACACTAATCCCGTTAACTATTTTATTAGGCTTATATACTATTTCATTATCTGAGATAGTAATATTATTTAAATTAGAACTTTTTATATAATCAGATATCTTAGTTATTACACTTGGTTTAATATATCTATTTTTTACAAAAATTAAAGAAACAACACTAATTGCAACAAATAAAATAATAAAGACAAAAAGTGAAAATACCCATTTTAATGTTCTTCTTTTTTGCAGAAGTTTTATCTCAAATAATTCTTGCTTATTTTCTTCATTTGTCTCATCAATATCAGAAAAATCACTATTTTGGGGAACATCACTATCTAAATTAAGATCAGCTTTTTCAATATCTATAAGATCATTTGATTCTGAACTATCATCATCAAATTGGACTATTTCTTCTTCAATTTCTACCTCTAACATAGGATCTTTTTCATTTTCCATAAATTATCTCCTTAACTAAACTCTAATGTTAAAACTAAATTTTTCCCTTTGTTGTAACCATTTTCCCAACTAAGACTAGATATTGAGGTAAAAAAATCATCTAATAGTAGTTTATTAGCAACACTCTTATTATGCCAATTGCTTGTTAGAGTAAAACTATTTTCTGGATTTTTACCACTTTTTTGTGAGAATATATTAATTGCATTTCTTAGCTTATATTCTAAATTACTATCCTTTATACCTGTATCAATTGGATGGATGTAGTATTTTAAATCTTGGTTTATATTTTTATACTTTAATACAAATTTAAAATTTAATCTTTTTAATCCATAATAATAAGTATACTTAGTCTTTTTATTTTCATAATTTGGCCATAAGCCAGATGCTTGGTAAAATTCAAATCTTTCAGGATCAGAGATTTCTTGATTTAATATTTCTTTATAACCGATATTTTTAATCCAAGTATCATCACCAAGCGGAACATTTACTATTTTTTTATCAACTAAATACTTTCTTACACGAAGTGGATCTGATTTATCCTTTGATGTATCTATAAATACTTTTTCAATTTCAATTTCACCGTCAAGCTTTGCTTTTAAAATTGGAATGCATTTATATTCCTTATTATCATCTTCTTTTTTAATTAGACTATTTAAATTATCTCCATTTTTAAATTCAATATTTTTACCAACTATCCTATAACCAATAACTTCTTTATTTTTATCTTTTGAAAAATAATTTAAATTTATTTTTTTGTCTTTATAGACATAAAACTTTTCATCATCTATTTTTAAAGATATTCTTGGTGAGTAAATATTTATTACAAATCTAAAACCAACTATCCCGATTTTTTTATCTAAAAAGCTTTCTGGTTTTGTCTCAAATATAGCATCTGGATATTTTAAATTCATCATAGTTTTATAACCTTCAATAATATCTGAAAAACTTGTACCTGTATAATAAAATTTAGTATATTCTCCAATGGTATTTGGATCTAGATAGTTTGTTTTGTTATTGTAAAAATAACTTATAAAATGAGTTGTAACAGGTATTTTTTTATATCTTATCTCAACTTTTAAACCATATTCTAATAAGTCTTTAAAAGTTGTATTATTTTTAACAATCTCACCTGTACTTAAATAATAATTGTCAAATTCATTTTCGTTTTCTTTATAATTTTGAACTTCTTTAATTTTTCTAGTTATTTTATCTAAATCGCTTTCTTTTGAAAGTATTGTTTCCATATCTTTACCTTTAATACTTCCAAGATTAAGTTCTTCTAAATTTAGAACTTTAAAATCTACATAAATATATTTTTTAAATTTAGGGAAGGCATAAATATTTTTCTTGTTATCAGAGATTTTTGATAAATCATATATCATATTATTAGTTAAAATAGTATTATCTTTTTTAACCCAGTTTGTAAAATATCTATCTTCAAAAGTATCACGATAAGATTTTAAATTATATGAAAACTCATATTCTCCATTTGTCTTTTTACTAACTGGAACATATGATTTAGTCCTACCTGAAAACTGATAATTTTCCTCGCTTTCATAAATATCTTCTTCATTCATGTAAATTAAATCAACCGCAATTCTTTCAAATTTAGGAACTAATTTATATCTCTTATATGCTATGTTAGGTACATTTTTACTAATATCAAATTTATCACCACGCTTAATATTAGCATCAGGATAATCAAGTTCGTAATACCATCCAAGAAATTTATGATATCTTTTAGCAGTTAATATTTCTTCTTGTGAAAAATTTTGAAAGTTTCCTCTACTATCAAGTGTTGGATATATTAGCTTATCTTCAAAACTTTTAATTAAGTCTTTATTTACTATCTCCGTTCCTTGCTTTTCTTCTATTTTTCCATAGATATTTCCAAGATAAAACATATATGATACGGTAATATTTTTAGAATTCTTATTGTCTGAATATAATATGTTTTCTTTAATGGAATCATTTATTTTATTTTCAAGTAGTCTTTCATGATTAAAAATATCATTTCTTTTTTCATCAAAAAACCAACTTTTAACATCATTTAAAATAGGTTCTGTTGATATTTCAAATGCACCTAATATACCTTTTTTTCTTAACTCACTTTCAAAAAAAGATAAAAATCTTTCTTTGTTTTTTAAATACTCTTTCCAAGAGATAGAAATTTCTCCTTTTGGAGTTTTTAAATTTATTACATTTTTAAAATCAAATGCTATATTAGCATAGGTGTATCTTCTAATACTTTTAAATAAAATCTTAACAGCATAATCTTGTAGCATGTTTCTATTTTCATAAATCTTACTAAGATCAATACCTGAAATTTCTTCTAATTTAGTAAAGTCATTTTTATCATTTGTTTTTTTCTTATAATAAATAAATTTTAAGTTTGATGATTTACTAGAATATAAATTTTCTAAATCAAGCATTCCACTATACTCATAAGGAGATACTGTTAATGTTTTATCATTAAGTGGTTTTAATGCTTCATCGCTTTTATTTTTTAAATCAAAGTTTTCATCAACTAATAATCTATCATAGGTTAAATTAGTATATAAAAGATAACCAACAAAAATAAATATTGCTGAAAAAATTACGGTAAGTATTAAAGTAAGTATTCCACGACGATGAATTTCTTGTTTTTTTAATGTTTTCCAAATTAGTAAATCTTGTCTTTGTGGATCATATAAAAGTTGGTCCTTATCAACAGATTCTTCATCTAATAAATTCTCACCATAATAATCATCAATTAAAACTTTTTCTTCATCTGGTCTTTTATCTTTATAATAGTCTTTAATTTCTTCTTTTTTATTATCAATAGTTTTTAATTTGTTTTCTATGTTATTAGAATTAGCATTATTATAATTTGTTGTTTTTGAGATTTTAGAACTTTCTTTTATAAATTCTAAATTTTCAGAAGCCTCTTTAATATCTTTATCAAGCTCATCTTCATAATTTGTTTGCAGTTTTAAAAGCTCTGCTTGATTTTTCTTAAATGCCTCTTCTTTTTCTAAAAACTCTTGTTT
>CAUTNH010000033.1:0-8784 GCA_963540225.1 uncultured Acholeplasmataceae bacterium
TAGTTTATCTATATTTAATGCTAATTGAGATAAGTTTAAATAATTTTAGAAAAGCATCTATTTATGAGGCTGAGGCAAATGCAAATTTAAAAGATGAGGATATGGATCTTTTAATTCTTTTTTACCAGAATTGTCATATCTTGTATACTAATTTAAATAATAATTATTTAAAAGAAGATTATTTAAAAAAGCTAAATTTTTTACTATCTAAAAAAAAGCGTCTTGAAAAATCTAAGTTAAAAAAAGAAAATATAAAACAAGACGATACTTTTAATAAAGGCTTGATTAAGGAAAATATAAGTAGGGAAAATGAAAATATTATTCTTAATGTTAAAGATGAAACAAAGTTAATTAGTAAGCTTTTAGATATTTTAAGTTTTTCTTTTAATATTAAAATAACTGAAAAATTAAGAGATTATTTTAGAACTCTTTTAATTTATTCAGATTCGTTTTTTAAGGCTGTAAATCAACTTATCTATCTTAACAACGGTGATTTATATTTTTATAAGATGGAAAGGTTATATGATAAGAAAATAAATATAAACTTAACTGAAAAATATCTTATAAAAAATGCTCTTGATTATTCTGATATTAGAATTTATAAAAAAGAAGAGTTAAAAAAATTTTTAGATATTCAAACTGACAACCAATTTCAAGATAATATTGAAGCAGTAATAACTTATCCACTTGGAGATTTTGGAATTTATCAGGTTTGCTTTTCAAATTTTGAGCAAGCACTTGATTATTATCATGGTTATTTATTTTTATCTAAAATAATATATAGTAAACTTATTACAGAACTTAACGAGCATAATTTAATTAGTGATAATAAGTTTTATGAAAGTATAATAGAAAGTCAAATTTTTAAAATAAGATATTATTCAAAAAATAAAACCATATACTCTAAATCTGCCAGCAATTTATTAGGTATTTTTGATGATTATAATTTTGAGAAGTTTTATGAGAATTTAAATCCTGAATATATTTATGAGTATAAAAAAAGTATATCTTATTTAATGGAAAAAGAAAACAGAGAACTGCAACTAGAGTATAGTTATAAAGATATTATGATAAAAGAAAAACTTATATCATTAAAAAAAGATAATGATATATACGTTATTTCAAGCTTTTACGATGTTACTAAATCAAGCTTAAAGATTCAAACACTTATTGATAAATCAAATAAGGATTTAGAACTTAATATTTATAATCTAAGATATTTATATGAGGAATTTCAAAGATATTTAACAGGTAAAAAAACATTTATTAAAATTGAAATTGATTTGTCAATTAAAGAACTATATTCTCAAGATCAACTAATAAACTATTTAAAAGAGTTTGTGGCAATTACTGATAATTTTTTTACATCTGGCGATATTTTTAGAGCATCATATAACGAATTTATTATTATAATTCCTATAAATGATCAAAGAGCAGTATTTAATTTAATTGCTAAATATAATAGTTTTTTAAATGATTATATTGTAAATAGCATTAAATATGAAAAGTATAAAGTATATATTTCAACACTAAGATATCCAGTTCAAACAGATACTAAAAATATTGAAAGAATACTTAAATTTTTAGAAATAACTAAACAAAGAGCAAAACTTGAACCAGATAATAATTATATGGATTTTAATTTTTCATATTATGAAGATGAGGTATTTGAGCAAAAGGTAATTGATTATTTAAATGATGCTATAACAAATTATAATTTAGAACTATTTTTAAGAGTATATCTTAATTTAAAAAATACTAATAAAAGCACATATTATGAGACAATACTTGCTGTAAGAAATTTAAATATTGATCCAGAATATATAAAAAAAGTAGCAAAGAAAAGAAACAGATTAGTTGATTATGAAAAAATGCTTATTAAAGAAACAATTAAATTTTTAAAAAGACTTTACCAAGAAAGCGATAAGTATATAAATATTATTATAAGTATATCGTCTGAAACCCTTTCATCAAATAATTTTAAAGAATTTTTAGAAGATGAAATTAAATTAAACGATGTGCCATACGATTTAATAAGACTTAAAATAGATGGTAAAAATATACCGGCATTTATATATGATAAGATATTAAAAGATTTAATTAAAGAAGGTATTGCAATTGATGCAACTGATTTAAAATTCGCCCTAAATTATCCAGTAAATACTATGCATTACAAGCTTGGCAATTTTACCGATAAGAAAAAATGCTACTTAAAGCATTTAAATAATTTTTTAATAGATTATAATATTGGCTTAATCATAACCGATGTAAGAGATGATTCTGATATTGAAAGGTTAAAAGAGTTAGATATAAAATACATTCATACAAATAAAATAAAAGATATAAAAGCACAATCTTTAATTGAGATTGTTAAAAATAGGGAAAACGAGTAAAATATTATATAATAAAAGTTAGGTGATTTATATGGAAAATTTATATAAATATTTAATTGGTGAAAAAATTAAAGTTGCTGATGAAAAGGAGTTTGGCGTAGTTACAAGAATTGATACTGAAAAAGGTTTAATTTATGTACTTTTTAAAAAAATGCGTGAAGAAACTTTTCCATTTCCGGAAGCAATTGACCAAGGTTTTTTAGTTCCATTAAAAAATAAATAGTGAAAGGTCTTTTGCATATTTGCTGTGGACCTTGTTCTATTTATCCGGCATTAAAATTAAAAGGATTAAAAATAGACTTTGACGCTTATTTTTATAATCCTAATATAAATAATAAAGAAGAGCTTATAAAACGATTAGAAAATGCTTTAAAGGTTGCAAAGAGATATAAATTTAAGGTTTTAAAAAATCTTAATCAAGATGTTATTTTAGAAGATAATATAAAAAATAATAAAAATACAAGATGCGAATATTGTTATAATGCAAGATTTGATGAAGTGTTTAATTATGCTAAAAATAAAGGATATGATTTTGTTATGACATCTCTTTTAGGAAGTCCTTACCAAAATCATAAACTGCTTATTGAAAAACTAGAAGATTGTAAAAATAAATTTAATCTTGAGTATAAGGAAATTAACTTTCAAGAAGGATTTTATTACGGTCAAAAACTTGCCAGAAAAAACGATATATACTGCCAAAAATATTGTGGATGCGCAATAAGTTATGAAAATTACTTAAAAAAAATTAAAAAGGAGTTAGAAGACAATGACTAATATATTACTTTCACATGGAATTATAGCTGATCCTAAAATATACATATATTTAAAAAATTATATATCTTATAAAATGAAGGTTTTAATAATTCCTTGGGCTTATGATAAAGGAGATGCCGCAAGGTATAAGGTAGGTAGTGATTATATAAATAAACTAGTCTTGGATTTTATGCCATATCAAATACCTGCTGAGCAAATAGATGTGCTAGATTATGAAAAAGATTCATATGAGCAAATGGTTGATAAGATTAAAAGGCAAGATATAATTTATCTTCCAGGCGGAGATCCTATATTATTTTATGATAGGATAAGAGAAAAAGGAATTTCTGAATTTATTAAAAAGAATGCAAATATTGTAATTGGTTCTAGTGCTGGTGCACTAATTCAATTTAAACAATATCATTTAACACCAGTAAAAGGTGTTAAAGAAATATCTTTTAATCAGGGCTTAGGTTTACTTGATAATTTTAGAATAGAAGTTCACTATGAAAACACTAAAACAAAAAATAAAAATCTTGATAAGGCAATTGAGATGGCACCAGTTGATGTTTATTGTTTGTATGATGATTCAATGATGATTATAGATAATGATTCTAAAATTTATAATCTATATAGAGCATTTAAATATGTGCCAAATTTAAAAAAGAAATGATAAAAGCGATCTATATCCTAGATCGCTTTTTATATACTCTTTTAAATATTTTTATTATCTCAATTAGTATAAGTGGGAATATTGAAAGAATGAAAATAGATATCCACGATATGTAATTTAGACTACTAATTGAAAAAACTTTATTTTTGAAAAATGGTATAAAATAAATAATAATTTGCATTGTAAGACTTACTAAAAAAGATATAAATAAAACTAAATTAAATTTTTCTTTAAATGCTGATTTAATATCATCACGAATACTAAATGCATGAAATAACTCAGATATTGCAAGTGTCATAAATGCCATAGTTTGGGCATTTTTTATTTTCTCATTTATATTTCCAGAAAAAATATAATACCCAACAAGATATGCTAAAAATGTCACAACACCAATAAAAAAACCTTGTCCAAGAATTTGTAGCCAATTATTTTTGGCAAGAAAACTATCTTCTTTTTTTCTTGGAGGATTATTCATTATGTTATCATCTTTTTTATCAAACCCAAGAGATAAAGCCATAAGGGAGTCTGTTACAAGATTTATCCAAAGTATTTCAACAGCACTAAAAGGAGTAATTGCCTTATTTAGTATAATTGAAAAAATAACAGAAATTAAAAGAATAGAAATTATTTCACCAAGGTTGCAACTTAGTAAAAAAGAAATTGCTTTTTTTATATTTTTATAAAATCCTCTTCCCTGCTCAACTGCATCAATAATTGTTTTATAATTATCATCTGCTAATATTAGTTTAGCGGCATCTTTTGCAACTTCTGTTCCGCCTTTTCCCATACTAATACCTATATCAGCAGTTTTTAATGCAGGTCCATCGTTTACGCCATCACCTGTCATTGCGGTTGTGAACCCTAGTTTTTGATAGCCTTTTATTATTTTTAATTTATCATATGGTGATACTCTTGCAAAGACATTTATTGTCTTAATTTTTTCAAGAAAAGTATCATCATCCAAACATGTAATATCGGATGCATTAGATGCTGTATCAATAGTTGCACTAATTCCAACTTCTTTGGCAATCGCTAGTGCTGTTGCTACATTATCTCCTGTAATCACAACTGTTTTTATTCCTGCCACATAGGCTTTTTTAATTGCATCTTTAACATCTTTTTTAGGTGGATCATACATTGAAACAAGTGATATAAATTCAAAATTATCAAGCATATCTACATCGTTAATATTAAAATTGCTACTAACATCTTTTTTTATCACAAGAAGAGATCTTAAAGAATTTTCAGCCATAACATTATTTTTTTTAATAAGAGTATTGCAAATTGTTTTATCTTCTAATTTATCAATTAAAAAATCAATTGCTCCTTTTATAATTACAAAAGTTTTATTTTGGTATTTAACTAAAACCGACATTTTTTTGCTTTCGGATGAAAATGGAATTTTTGAAATTACTTGGTAGTTTTTTAATTCATCTTCAAAGTCATAATCTAAATCAAGGAAGAAATCAAAAAAAGCAAGTTCGGTTGGATCTCCTATTTTTTCTATTTTATCATTTAGTTTTGTAATTTTAGCATCGCTACAAATTATAGGATAAAGTATAGCATTATAGAAAGATTTTTCATTTAAAAGATTTTTACTAATAGTTATTAAGTTATCATTATATATATTTTTATAGGTTATTATATTTTTAATTTTCATCTTATTTTGGGTAAGAGTTCCTGTTTTATCAGTGCAAATTATATTAACAGCCCCTAGTGCTTCAACTGCTGGTAGACTTTTTATAATTGCTCCTTTTTTTGATAGTATTTTCATTCCAAGAGATAATATTATACTAACAATCGCAGGAAGGCCTTCAGGAATTGCCGCAACTCCTAGCGCAATACTTGTAAATGAAGCATTTTTTAAAATATCTAAAATATTATTTCCTGATTTATTTAATATTAAATTTAGTAATAAGTTTATTAAAAATACTAAAAATATTAAAATTCCAGTTATTATAATAAGTCTTTTACCAAGTTTTTTTATCTCTTTTTGTAGCGGAGTATCTTTAGTTTTTTCATTTTCAATTAAAGTTGAGATATTTCCTATTTCGGATTTTTTAGCAGTATTTATACAAACTCCTTTGCCTGAGCCGTTTGTAATTATTGTTCCCATATAAGCCATATTTACTCTTTCTGCAAGTGGTGTGTTTAAATCAAGAACTTTACTACTATCTTTTAAAACTGGTACCGATTCACCTGTAAGATGAGATTCATTTATTTTTAAATAATTACTCTCAATAAGTCTTAAGTCAGCTCCTACAATATCTCCTGCATTAAGTGTAATAATATCTCCTTCAACTATTTCTCTTGATGGAATAATAAACTCTTTGCCCTCTCTTATAACAGTTGTAGTTGTTGCTGATAGTTTTTTTATACTTTCAATTGATTTATTTGCCCTAAATTCTTGGACTGAACCAAGTACTGCATTTATTATTATTATTGAAAAAATTAAGATTGCATCAATATATTCATTTAATATTACAGAAATAAGCGCAACAATAAATAGAATATAAATCATTAAATCAAGAAATTGCTTAAAAAATATCTTAAAAAAAGATATTTTCTTTTTTGTTGTAATTTCATTATATCCATTTAATTTAATCTTTTCTAATACTGTAGTATTTTCTAATCCATATGTTGGATTAGTATTAGTTTTTTTAAGTAATTCATCAATTGTTAGATTATACATATTTCCTCCTAAAAATAAAAGACCAAAATAATTTTATGGTCTTGCATATAAGAAATATATTTTATTACCGAGTATTTATACTGTGATGACGATAGATAAAATTAAGCTACTCCCCATATAATTATATTAACAAAAATTATATATATTTCAAAATAAAAATAGAATTATTAGTATACAATATGATTTTCTTTTAGTCTTTTATCATTTTCTTTATAATTTGAATCAAGAAGTCCTAGTATATTATAAAAATCCTTGGAATGGTTTTGAACTAGAAAGTGAGTATATTCATGTAAGAGAAGATGAAAGAGATTTTCTTTTTCAAGTTTTATCATAAATAAGGAAATACAGATATAATTATTTAGATAGTCGCAATACCCATATTTAGTTTTAAGCCTTTTATATTTAATAGGAACTAGTTTAATATTTAAATTATTTAATTTATCTTTATATATATTGTTAAACTCGTATACCTTCTTGTTTAATAAATCAATTGAGATTCTTCTTTTTATATTATCCAAGGCTTTATTTTTATATCTGGTATTTATATATATAATATTGTTTATATCATCAATAAGATATAAAGATTTTACATTTAGATAAGATATTTCATATCTTTTACCAAATATTATAAAACTATTAGAGTTTTCAAAATTCTTTAAATTTATTAAAACCATATTATAGAATTTATTAAATTTATTGGAAATATAATCTTTGGCGAATTCTAGGTTGTGATATTTCCCAATTCTTGCAAGCACAAATCCATTTTCGACTTTGAAATAACTTGATTTATTAGTTGTTTTTATAAATCTAACATTTAATATCTTATTATTATTTTTTAAAATAATCTCATTCATAAATTATTTTTAAAAGATTTCCTCTCTCACATTTCATATCTAGTTTAAATGAATAAACCTCTTCTGGATGGTTTGCAAATTCTACAGGATTATTTTTTTCATCACATAAATTAGAAATGATAAAATCTTCGCTTTTTCCATTTTTTGAAAAAAGATATGCCTTAGAATTGTTATAAAATTTATTTTTACATTTCACATAGCATCTTTTATTAGTATCATCATAATCTATTACAAGTGCTATAAAGTTTTGTTTAGGGGAAGTTTTTATAAATTTATATATTTGGGTATTATTTGAAAAATCATTATTTATCCCCCATGTTATATATTCTCTTCCACCAGCTGTTAATATTTCTTTTTCAAGCATATAATAGTCATTTTCTTTTAAATTATCACTATTATCAATTAAATATCTATAAATATTTATAATCGTTGCAAGATAGTTTTCGCTTTTCATTCTACCTTCTATTTTATAGGATTGGACATTTTTAAGTTTTAATATTTCATTTATATAACTGATTGTTTTTAAGTCTTTTGATGAGAGTGAAAACTCTTTATCAGATATTTTTTTACCATCATCATATAGTTTATAAATCCAACGACAACTATGAGCACAATCTCCTCTGTTGGCATCTCGTTTTGTCATTATATTAGATAAAATACATCTTCCGGAATAACTCATACAGCATCCACCGTGAATAAATATTTCAAGATCTATATTTGATTTTAAATCTTTTATATCATCTAGTGTAAGTTCTCTGGCAAGAATTACTCTTTTAGCATTTAATTTTTCATAGTATTTTATAGCATATGAGTTAGTAGCAGACAATTGTGTAGATATAAAGACATTAAGTCCTATTTTTCTAGCAACTTTTATAAAATAAAGGCTTGATAAAATAACGCCGTGCACTTTTGTTTTTTTAAGACTTTTAAAAAATTTTTTAACATCTTTTAAATCACTATTTTTAGGAATTATATTAGATGTTACATAAACCTTTTTACCTATTTTATCGGCATTTTCTACTAAATTTTTAAGATTTTTAAAATCAATATTGGATGCTCTTTTTCTAAGTGAAAATTTATTAAGTCCAATATATATTGCATCAGCACCATTTTCAAATGCTAAAATAGCTTTTTCTATTGTGCTTGCTGGGGCTAGTAACTCATTCATTTATAGACCTTCTTATTTTAATAATATCATCTAAATTTAAAAATAATTGATCAAATATGAAATAATCAAGACCATCTAAGCTATTTACATCATCTACTAAATTTATAATATCTGATGTATAAATTGTAGTTGAAGAACTATCTTCTAAAATTGGTAGTTTTTTATTTTGTCTTTCATTTTCTATTAGATAATATGTTTTCTTGCTTGGATCAAATTTTAAGTTATATTCATTTTTAAAATTTGTAAGAAGC
>CAUTNH010000034.1:0-8271 GCA_963540225.1 uncultured Acholeplasmataceae bacterium
TTGTTAAGTAAATCTTTATTAAGTGTATAGCTATTTTCTGATTTATTTAGAATAAATTGTTCTTTTTTAAATAAATCATATACCTTTGTGTTCACATTTTCAATATAAATTTCTTTTTTAATAATATTATGAGATGCACTATCATTATATTTAGCAGTTAGCTCAATGTTTTCGCTTCCATCAAAGCTTTCATTATTTCCCAACATAGAACCATTCTTTTTCTTCCAGTTCACAAAGGATTTATAATTTTGCCAATCAGAATTTATCGCTACATTTTTCAAAAAGTCAAGTGGTTCATCTTTTTTAACATAGAACTCTTTGCCACGATATAATCTATCTTTTAAAGCCTCTATATAACCAAAATTTTGTCCAGAATAAGAATCACCTTTTCCGAAATTTAATGATACTTTATAATACTCGCCTGGCTTATATTTAAGCTTATAATAAATATTTATTAAAATATCACTACCACTTTCAACTACTGGATTATTAATATCTAAATCCTTTTCAACTCCATTTATTACATATGTAAATGTCATCTCATATTTACTATTATAAAAATTATTAAATATTTCATGTCTTAGCTTAATTTTTTTATTAGGCAGATTATATGAATATAAATACTCAACCTTAGATAAATCTAAACTGTTATCATTCCACATAAGGTTAATAGGATTTATAGTTATTTTTTTATAGTTAAATAATTTATCAGCATTATCTGATATATTTTTAAATCTTACAACTTTACCACCGCTATCTCTGTCTATAAGTTTAATTGTATAAGGTTTATTTTCAAGTGTTATTTTGTTGGTGTTTACCTTATTATTTAATGAATTATTTTTATAAACATCGATTGTTTTATAATCTGATGGATTTATATAATCTAGCATAAAATATCCCAAATTATCATATATCATTCCAGAAAGCGGATATATTTTTGTCTTGTTATTTTTATCTACAACCTTTAAAACGTAGTCTAGAACTTCATTTTTAAAATCTGGATTATCGTTATTTTTTACAGTTAAGACAAACTTTTTATAACCATTTTTTATAGGTGTTATTTCCTTGCTTGTTGCAAAATAGATATATTTACTACTTTCTGACGCAATAGAAATTTTAAAGTTATAATCATAATCTAAACTTTCTAGTAGACCATCAGAGTGTTTAAAGTATTTAAATAATTGAGGAAAATCTTTGTTGTACGGCATTTTGAATCTATGTGTTTTTAAAACGCTTGATATATTTCCTGAACTTTCAAAAAGATATTCTCCATAATTTGACTTAATCAATTTAGTTTTACTAATATTTTTACTATTTTCTAAAACTGATATTTCAATATCTCTTTCATCGTATGTTATAATTCCATATCTTTTAATTTTTTTATTTTCATAGATATATTTAAAGTTTATAATCTCCATTGTATCCAAATCAACAAATAATAATTTCTTGCCACTTGGATTATTTATACCTAGTTCATCTGGTGTAATTTCGTCATAAACTTTTTTAATAACATCAATTGACTTTTCGCCATTTTTAAAACTTAAATCATTTTCTTCAACTATATTAAATGTTAATTTATCATATTGACGTAAGTTTTTAAATATATTATCATACGATTTAACATTGTTTTTTCTTAGATATTCTAAAAACTCAGGTAAGCTCTTAATAATTCTTGCATCATTTTTAGCAAGTTCATTTTCACCTTGCTCTTTAGCCGATAGTTCTGATATTAAGCCTTTACTTGATAAAAGTTTGCCATTTATAAAAGGTGTTAAATCAGCAAATAAATAACCTAGTCCAAATTTATTAAATCTAGCATATTTTGAAAACGATGATTTGTGGAAGTAGTATTTAACTACTCTATTAGTTGTATAATCAATTCCATTTTCATCTGTATCTTTTAGATACATTTTTATAAATGCTCTTATATTAAATTTAGTACTTGAATTTATATCAGATTGTGATAGATTTCCATCAAATTGATAAAATCTATTACCATCATATTGAGTATAATTGCTAAGCATATTATGGTCTTTATTTATATTTTTTTCTCCATCTGGTGATGCTATATTGCTATTTTCAAGAAGTATCGCACTGTAAAGTGATCTATCCGCATACTCTTCTGCATATGAGCCACTTGGACCATCTAGTGAAAATGGATGAACAAATAAACCTTTATTATTTTTAAGAATTTCTTCAGGAAGTATATCTCCCCATTCATAACTAATAGAATTTAAGTCCAAATTACCAAAACTTGAATTACCACCATGAATTAAAGAATATTTACAAGTCTCCATTGCAGCAAAACTTCTTATATTGCTTGGGTTTTTATTTGCTAAATTTAATATTATTTTTTTAGATACATCATCTGTATATTTAATTGTAAGCTCTGTATAAAGATCTTTTTTATCATATGCTAGAACAAAACGATAAAAGCCTTCATCATAATCAACAGGATATGTTGTATATTCCATTCCACCTTTGTGGGCAACTAGTCTAATATTTGGTATTAGTTCTTTTGGAAGATAAGTTCCATAGTAAAAGTTAAGATATTGCAAGGCTTTATCCATTATAATTTCTACATTATCATTATTTTTTAATTTTGTTTCGCCATATTTATCAGATTCTATTTCAATATTATTAACTTTAACAGTTTTTATCTTATAACCATTAAAGATATTGTATTCAAAATAATCTTTGATTATTGTTTCAAGATTAGTATTTTCATATAACTCGTATTTCTTACTTCTATTTTCAAAAGTTGTCCAGTTTTCATATTTTTCAAAAGTTATATTCAAATTAACATCCATTTTTTTATCTTTTAGAAGATATTCGACTTGCAAGTTATATTTAGTTATAAATATACCTAAGAAAGCCTTTGCAGAACCATCATTAAAAGCAGGAATTCCTTTTCTATTAACTCTTGCATTTATCAAATATGCTCCTTTAATATTTATAATATCTCCTTCACTTAAATCAAGGAAGTATTTAACCATAGGATCATCTTCTGCAATATGTAAATAAGATATATTAGCGTATTTATCAACTACTTTGTATGTGTAGTATTTAGAAATTGCAACACCATCATCATATCCTGGAACATTAGTTGCAACCTTACCCATTGTATCAAGTACTGTAAGATTTGAAACATTAGCCTTTGTTAGAGATTTCGCATCTTTTAAATTATCTCCTAGCTCTTTAATATCTTCTGTATTATCTGATGCTAAGGTTATTAAACTTATTCTAGTTGTATTATCAACACTTAAAATATAATCTGTAAATCTTCCAACTTTATAATCTATTTTAGACGAATAAATATCCGAAAAGTTTTGGTTTAGTTTTCCAGAGATTGAAACTACATTATTGACCTTTAACTTATCGTATTGTTCCATACTAAGTGTACCGGATACTCTTGCAAGAACCATACCATCTTCCGTTTCGATAAAATATTGTTTACTAGTTTCAAAAATTGCAGTAATTTTACCCTTTATTTCAAACTCTTTATCTCTTGCTTTTAAATATTTTTGTTCTTTAAATAGTTCTTTTTTCAAGTTTTCCATCTTATCTAACGTCATACGATAGATAAATTCAAGTGTATATTCAGATTTAGTAAAAACTGTATCTTTATTTATTTCTTTAAATATATCTGATTTATCTTTTATAAATCCTATTTTATTTTCTAAATCAAGACTTGCAACAGAATCAGATGTTGTATTTTCAAAAAATGCGGGATCTTTTATTTTAGAATTTTTTTCTATATATAAGTTTTCTTCAACCTCTTTATCATTTAGTATTTTTTTACCAATATAGCCTTTTGTAAAACTTATCTTTGTAAGATTAGATTTGTCAACTTCTTTATATACTATTTTTAAATTTAAATTTCTATCAACAGTTTTACCAAGTTCATATTCTAAATTAGTATCAGCATCAACTAATTTATCAAAAATAGCAACTTTATTATTTCCAAGCTCAATCATTGCCTTTTCAGGATAGATGTTAAAAATTGAACCGTATTTAATACTTAATTTATTATTTACAATTCTTTCATCTTCGATTACAGCTTTTTTATCTTTATATGATGTATCTAAATCAACTCTTAATAGTTTTCTTTTTAAGTATACTTTTAACTTATCGCCTAATCCGATTTTACCATAGCTTAGAACCGATTTATCCATATCAATTTCAAATCCATTTCTATACTCAGCCGGCATATCATTAGGAGAAAAAGCAACTAAATCTCCAACATTAACTTTATTTGTTGACTTTACTGTGGTTTGTGCAAAATTACTATATTCTGCCTCCAATGTTTTTGAATCTACTTTATCAACATAAAATTCAATATCATAGTTAAAAGGAGCTATCATATCTTTTTCATATATCGCTTTTATTATTTGAGATTTAGTTAGAGGTTTTGTAAAATCTACTTCTTCTTTTGTATAAAAATCAACATACTTTAAGAAACGATAGTTTTTACCAAACTTATCATCTTCTTTTGAAACTTTTTTTATTTTTCCAACGATATCGTTATCAATTGTAGTATTATACTTTACCTCTATATAAGATTTATCATAAAACTTATTTACTCCACCATCAGTATCAATTCTTACAAGTAAATTTTGTTTTGAATAATATACTTTTAATACTAGTTTTCCATCATTTACACCAAATAAAACCGATTTAGAATCTATATAATAGTGTTCTAAACTTTCTGGATTTAATCTTACAAGTTTATTTTCATAAGCTACTTCTTCTTTTGTTTTATCTAAAACGCCATCTTTATAAATTTCAATTTTATAAGTAGCATTTTTTAATTCTTTCTTTCCAAATTGTCCTTTGCTATCATATAGACTTATTGCATTTTTAAGATTAGCTATATCATTTTTTAAAATATTCAAATTGGCTTTTGATTTTTCAACATTAGTTTTAGAAAATGTCTTTACAACAACATCATTTTTAGCACTTCTTAAAATATCTGAAACTTCTGAGTATATTTTATCTTTTAGCAAAAATTGATCTTTGTTATGTTTTTTTAACTCGTCCTCATCAACTTTTGAAACCTTGATTGCTTTTGAAAATTTCCCATCAAGGATATTAAGATTTTCTTTAATCTCATCAACAATTTTTTTAAATTCTTTTTCTAACTTGTTAATATCATCAGACGAGTATTCTTTTTTTCCTTTTACTATTTCTTTATCAATACTATCAGAAATATTAGAAAGTTTTGAAAAGGCTTCTAGTTTTTCACTAATATTGCCATCTTTTAGCGCTTTCTTAAAATCAGAAAAGCTTTTAATAAATTTATCATAAAATTCTTTTAAAACAACCTTAGTATTTTTAAAATATGCCTCTGGTGATTTTAATGTGTCATCAAAAGTTAAACCATCTACTTGATTACTTACTTTTAAAAATAGCTTTTTAAATTCACTATTATATGGACCATCTTGGGCGATTAAATCTATATCACTATCTACTAAAAACTCATCTTGAATTATTTTACCTGTGGTAATATTAAAAAACTCAGATTGATAGTCCTTAGTTAATTCTCTTATATTTATTTTTTCAAGATAACGATATTTTCTAGGAGCTTCCTTTGTTTGACCTTTTATTGTATATTTAACAGTATACTCTTTCAAATTATAGTAAATATTGCATATATAACCTTTACTATCACTACCTGTAATTTTTGTTTTAGAGGCAGCATTTTGATAGTTTTCATATGAAAAACCCGAAAGATCTTTAGATACAAATTTATTTATATCTATATTGCCTCTTTTTTCAAGTGATACTTTTTCAGTTAAAACGTTATACTTTTCATAATCTGTTGTATCTTGAAAAAAGTATATTCTTTTAATTTGATAATTTGATTTTTTACAAGAATATAGTAAAAATGCAATAAAAAATAGTGTTATAAATAGCATTATTTTTTTAATTCTCATTTTATCGCTCCTTTTGTTTTTTATATATTGCATACTTATTTATTTTATTATATCATTTTTTATTTTTTTTGTTTAATTTAATGAAAACGCTTACAAAATTTAAAAATTATACTACTTATAAAACTAAACTTTCAAAAATATAAAGACTCCGCCATCTCGGCAGAGCCTTTTTTTATGCTGCTATAAAACCCAAATCTGTAATATTAAAGTAATCGATTTCCTCATTTTGAACTTCCTCAGAAATATTTGCATAAAGTTTTATATATATGAACGGTTTATTACTTGTTAAAGTTATCTCTTTTTCATTGTCACCATCAGGGTTGTCTAGTTCTCCGATTTTTTCCCAGTTATTATTATCAGTTGAACCATATACTTCCATTTTTCTAAGATTGTTGTATTTTTGTGTCGCAACAGCTGTTCCCATTAAGGCAACATTTATTTTCTCAATTTCAACTAAATGTTTAAACTCATATACAACCTCTGCTTCATTATTACTAAAATCAGTATCAATAGAGAATATTGTTTTTTTATTTGGAGCGCCATCTTTATCTTTATCATATGAATTTTTTATAGATCTTGCCTTTTTAAAATAATCATCTTGTGAACCTTTGATAATTTTGGCATCTTTTATATAATCTCTTAAATCAGTTCCCTTTGCAGGTTTACTAGTCCATTTAGCAGTGAACACTACATTCTTTTTAAGAAGATATCCAAGTGGTTCGGCATAATTATTATCAATCGTCCAATATTCAAATACCATATTATCTTTTTGTAGTTTTGCGCTATCTGGTATTTTATCTTCTGCTATTTTACTTCCTTTTGCAATGTTATATAAAATATTATTAGAACTACCATCATATAATCCACCATTTAAATCATATGTAACATTAACTTCTTCGTTTGGTTTTTTCTTAATAAATTCTACTTCTTTTTTAGTCTCAATCAATTCGTCTGCTTTTAATTTTAAGCTAACTTCCCATATATCATCGTGAAGTAATCTAGCATCTGTTATTATTTGATCTTTATCAATTTTTTTCTCAATGTGTGCTATTATTTCATCTTTTGTTAAAATTTCCTCAGAATCTTTTTCAACAAATTCAGTATCATATATTTTTTTAATATTCTCATTTAAAATATTAGCAATTTCTGGATCAATTTCCCAAATAGCCTTAATTGTATAATTGTTAAGTAGTTTTGTTACACCAAGTTCAACTAATTCACCTGTTTCAACGATTTGCCAGTTTTTAATAATATGATTTTTTAATACAGGATTAGGCAATGCTTCATTTGTCAGTACTGTATTCTTAGGGAATTTTTTAATAATATTACTACTATCTCCGTTAACATTTCCACCAGCTAAATTAAATGTTGTTGTAACTAGTTCAGTTTCTGCATATAGCTCAATTTCATAAATTCTTGACGCTGCATTTCCTGAAAATTCAGCCTGTTCGATATTTAATCTTATCTTTTTAATCACAGCACCCGCAAATGAATGTTTAGAATATCCTAATCTATTATCAGTTATTTTGGCCCATTCATGCCATTTTCCATCTAAGCCCTCATATTCAATTGTGAATTTTCTTGTATTCATTGAAGCAGCTTCTTTACCTTTTTCAGCATGTGCAATATTTATCTGTGCAACAAACATTGGAGTTTTTAACTCACCAATAATCCATTTTTTAGCAGATCTGTTATCACACCATTTTGTTCTATAATTTCCATCAAATGCTAAATCAGGAGACTCAGAATGCCATCCGTAAACATAATGTGACGCAGTTGCTTTACTAACAGGATTATTTACCTTAGAAAGTATAACGAAACTAATATTTTCTTTTTCTTTTACATATGACGGAACTTTCTTAGATATAAATTTAACATTATATTTATCATTATTTTTAGAAAGATTTATCTCAACAACGCTTGTATCAATGAAATTTGATAAATGACTAACTATATCACTTTCTTCATCACCTGTATCAAAAATATATCCCATCTTATCTTGAAGTTTGTTAAACTCATTCATAAACTCATTTTTAATATCATCTAAAAGATCATATTCAAGTTCAAAATTTATATCAGAGTTTACTGTAATTTTAATTTGGTTGCCACCTGCAATTAGTTCTTCTAGCTTATCTTCACCATTAACAGTAAATTTAGTAATTTTATAATATTGTTTACTTGCTACTTTAATATCTATAACCTTACCGTGCTCTATTGATTGTGGATACAACGATAAATCAACTAGTGACATCCCTTCTAAAAGATTTACTTTATGCACTATTACTTGCTTCCACTTGAATGTTAGTGTTGCACCATCACCGTTATCATATCCATC
>CAUTNH010000035.1:0-8169 GCA_963540225.1 uncultured Acholeplasmataceae bacterium
GCACATTTTACTGTGCGTCTTTTAGAGCCTTATTTCTTTACAGCCCCTTTTTTTAGTTTAATAAATCTATTTCAAGAATTGATTTATCTAATACATCATTATCATAATTAAGCAATTTTAGTACAAGATATGTAATAATTGATACACTATAAAACCAAGAATCATCATTTATAATATATCCTGTTTTAGTTATTTTAATTAAATCATTTTTTTCAAGAAGTATTAAATCATCTTTTAATAAACTCATTATATCCATATTTAATTTTTGAGAATATATTCTAAAATCAATTATTCTTTTTTCCATGTGAGAAATTAAAGAGCGATATATTCTAGCCTTATCATGAAGAATGCTTCCCATTGGTGAGATATTCAAATTCCTTACTTTCATACCAGGGTCATATGAGTAGTATTGATAATTACCAATAAATCCACCCGCCCCAACTCCAAGTGCTACTACTTCTCCAAAATCATCAGCATTATTTAAATAAATGCAATTATCTAATTTATTTCTAATTGCCTTTCTCATCTGGTTCATCTCATAGCCATTTTTTTCTAAATAATTTTTAATGAAGTTATAGTTTTTCTCCTCTTTTTTTATATCATTAAATGAATTTATTTCATCTTCATTTAATTTATCATATAAAGGAGTTTTTTTAAATAAGTTCAATGAATAAATTGATACACCCGCAAGTTCAAGTTCAATTATTTGCTTTAAATCTTTTTCAAGCATATCATCCTGCTGCCAAGGATAGTTATATAAAAGATCAATTCCAATATTAGTAAATCCTTTTTCTTTTAACTCTTTTATCTTACTAATTGCCCTTTTAGAATCTGTTACTCTATTAAAGATTTTTCTTGTTTTATCATCAAAAGACTGAATTCCAATAGAAATTCTATTAACCTTATTTTTTAAAAATACATCAATCATCTCACTTGAAAGTTCATTTACAGATGATTCAAGCGATATTTCTATATCGTTTTTAAATTTAAAAGATTCTCTAAGCTTAGTTAAAACCTTATCAACTTGATAAGGTTTTAAAGCGGTGGGAGTCCCACCGCCAAAGTATATTCCTCTGATTTCTTTTTTAAAATATGGATAGTTTTTTATGCTATCAATTTGATTTATTAGTATTTCATGATATGTTTCTTTTTTTAATTTTGGAACTTGGAAAAAAGGACAAAATGAGCAAATCTTATTACAAAAAGGAACATGAATATATAAAACAAGTTCATTTTCATTTTTTTCATTAAGTAAATTATTTAAATAATTATATTTTTCATCTTCACTTAAATTTAATTTAAAAACTTTACTAACTACTCCCATAATATCATGGGTTGTTTTTATCCTTTTTTTAAAGAAACTATTTTTCACAAAGAAGTTTTGGTAAATTTATACCGTCAAACATTTTCTCGGCAAAGTATTTGTATACTAGCGGATAGTTTTTATTAGGTCTGTATAAGAATAACTTGCGTGGTAAAACATAAACTCTATTATTTTTAACAGCATCTAAATCTTTGTAAATTGGGTTGTTTCTAAATGTTTCAGTAATATGTTTTTCCATTTCTTTTTCATCTAATTCACCATGAAGTTGAACAAATACTCTAGTTGGATTAAACTTAACTAATTCCTCATTACTAATAGGTATTCTTGTTGCAAACATAGGATTTTGAGCATTTGGATTTGTCTTTCCTTCGTATAAATTACGTCCTTCAAGTGTTTTGATAATTCTACCATTTGCAGATCCATCTGAATATCCTAATAAATTTCTACCAGCTGATGCAACTTCAAGTAAAGTTAAGGCAACTCTTTGCCTGTTATCTGTTACTATAGGATTTTTAGGATCTGTATTGTCAGTAGTTTTAGTTAAACCTTTTTCTTTAGTATATTGTGCAACTGCACTTTTTACAGTAACAATATCTCTTACCATATCTTGTGCAACTTTTTCAAAAATATCAGATCTACCAGCAATTGTAGCCATTAGTTTAGCACTTCTTAAATACCATTGTACGCTTGATGAGACAAGTTCAACATAAGGAATTTTAGCATCTCTTAGTTTTTTCTTAGTTTCTTCTGATGTATGCATTGCATCAACTAATACTAAATCAGGATTTAGTGCAAGTAGTTTTTCAACGCTTGCAAGAACTGCTCCCTCACCAATAACTTGAATTTTTTTATTTTTTACAATTTCATCGTATAAAACATCTTTTGCAGTAGTACTGTTTCTTCCAACAATATTTCTTAAACCCATCTCCCATGCAAGATTTAAATGAGATTCAAAAAGTGATACAACTCTTTTTGGTCTAACAGGATAAGTTATCTTCTTCTCAACCATTTTTCCGCCTTCAAAATATGTATCAATAGTATATGCTACTTGATTACCTTTTTCATCTTTTTCATAACCAATTTTTTTTGCTCTTTTCATGAAATACTTAAAATTTTCACCATAGCTTTTTTCCTCAGCACTCCATTTATAGTCTTTACCCAGTTTTTCATCTGTTTTAGAGTAATCAAGAGTTACTTTGTCATTCTTATCATACTCTGCTCCTTTAGTGTTGGGATCAAAACCTCCACCACACGCTGCAAATAGAACTAGGGTAAATACCATCACCACTAATCCAAATACAATTTTACTTATTTTTTTCCTCATATAATTCACTCTCCTTTTTTATACTTTTATGAGGTATGAAATAACTACATTTACTTTTTCCATCAAATAAAACATCAGATTTTATTTGAAAAAGCTCTTCTAACAACTCCTCAGTTAATACATTACATGGAGTATCAAACATCTTAACTTTACCATTGTTAATAACACATAAATAATCAGAAAATCTAGCTGCTAAGTTAATGTCATGAAGTACCATTATAATTGTCATTTTCTTAGTCTGATTAAGTTTTCTAACAAGCTCTAATACCTCGATTTGATATCCGATATCAAGATGTGTTGTCGGCTCATCAAGGATTAAAATTTCTGGTTCTTGGGCAAGAGCAAGAGCAATCCATGCTCTTTGTCTTTCACCACCAGAAAGTGTTACTACTCTTCTATTTTCAAGATGTTTTATTGCCGTATCAGTTAAAATTTCATCAATTATTTTATTATCTATTCTCCTCATTCTTTGTAAAAATGAAAGATGTGGGAATCTTCCAAGTTCAACAAGTTGTCTAACCGTTAAATCATATGGCATAAAATGAACCTGTGGAACTATCGCAAGTCTTTGAGAGACTTCTTTTCTTTTAAAAGTTTTTATATCCTTATCACAAAATATAACACTTCCTGCAAGCGGTTTTATCTGATTTGTAATTGTTTTAAGAAGTGTTGATTTACCACAGCCGTTTTTACCAATAATAGATGTTATTTTGTTTTCTGGAAAACTTACTGTGATATCTTCTAAAAGTTCTCTTTTTCCAAAATTTATCTTAATGTTTTGAAATCCAAAATATATACTACTCATTATCCAGCCTGCTTTCTTCTAAGTAGGAATAAGAAAAATGGCGCTCCAATAAACGATACGATAATTCCTACAGGAAGCTCTCCTTCTCTTAAAATAACTCTACCTATTGTATCTGATGCAACTAATAAAATAGCACCAAGTACTGCCGATGTTGGAACTAAAAACCTATAATCAGAGCCAACAATAAGTCTTGCAATATGCGGAATAATTAAACCTACAAAAGCAATCATACCAGCCATTGCTATTGAAATTGAGGCTAAAAGTGATGATAGAACAATTAAAAACCATCTAAAAAGCTCAACTCTTAATCCAAGTGCTGTCGCCATTTCATCACCTAGCATCATAATATTTATCCTTTTAGAAAATATCATTAAAAGTAAAAATGAAACTAAAAATACTGGAAAAAGCACTGGAATATCGGTTTTCATACTAATACCCTTTAATTGCCCAACTCCAAAACCAACTAAACTTCCCAGAGCGTCAGGATTTAAAACTCTTATAAGAGATATAAAAGCCCCGTAAATAGATGTTACCGCAACACCCGCTAAAACCAATCTTGATGGGCTTGCTCCTTTTTTATAAGCCATAAAATAAATTAAAACTGTTGTTAAAAATGAACCTAAGAATGCTCCAACTGGTAAAAACCATGCTAGTGCTGGAAAGGCTATAACAAATATATGAGCTGCAAGCGATGCCCCCGCATTTACACCAATAATTGATGGACCTGCCAAATCATTTCTCATTACAACTTTCAAAACTACACCTGCAAGTGCAAGAGTTGCACCTATTAGTGCACCTCCTAATACTCTTGGCAATCTATCATACCAAATAATATTAGACCAACTTGATCCATCTGGTTTAAATATTGCTTTTAAAGTAGTTGATACTGGCATTCCTATTTTAGATATTAAAGTTGAACCTAAAACAACCACTACAAGTATAACGATAAAAGAGATTAGCCAAATCATATTTGTAGTCATTTTTTTCTTAGTAAGTGGTTTTTCGCTTTCTTTCATATAATCAAAAAGTGATTCTTTTGTATGTTTATATAATAATTTATTTTCTTTTTTCAAATCATCGCTTTTAAAATTATATGTATTTATATAATGATTTTCTTTACTAATTTCTTCTACTAATTTCTCTTTTAAAGTATCATCTTTTTTATCTACTTCAACTAATACAATATTTTTATTTTTCAAAGACATTAAGCTAAAAGGTGCACAGTCCTCTTCGTTTTTATAAATATAGACAACATTACTAAAAGTATCTAAATCTAATTCACCAATACTATCAGTTGATTTAATATCAGTAAAGAAATCTCGTTTATTAAAAAGATTACAAGCAACTTTTTTACATATTATATTTTTTTCATCATATAAAATTACATTCATAGATTATTAAAAACACTTCTAACAATATTAGTTGCATTTACAAAATCATCTTCATTAGGATGATCTTGTGATGATAATTTTCTTATTTCATCTTCTTTAGTATAGTTTTGGTGATATCTTAGTAAATCACGCGATAAATCAATTTTTCCGCGACAACAAAAATCACCTATAACAGTATTTTGTTTAGATGCTATTTCACTAACTTTACTTTTCATATCCATTGCGTGTTTTGAATCATCATATGCTCCAAGCGTACCAAGTAAAAATACTTTCTTATTTTTTAAAATATTTAAAAGAAGGTTTTCAGTCTTGCTGTCGCACTTTCCAATATAGTTCCAATATCCAACTAAAATATTTTCATAATCATTTAAGTTAATACTTTCTATATCATTTATATCAATTATTTTATTAAATAAATTTGTTCTTTTATATACTTCATTGCATACAAGTTTTGTATTTCCAGTACTAGATGAGAAAATAATTAAATTCATATAAACATCCTTTCAGAATTTTATCAATAAAAATAATACCAAAATCTTATATTATTTAAAAATTTTATAATTAAGCATATAAATAACATAAGATTTTGGTATATTATAGGATTGTTTTTATAAATTTTACAATAAATCTATACTTAGACTATCTCCCAATAGCCTTTTTTATTAGACCCCATCCTAATGATTAAGTTTTTATCACATAATGATTTTATAATTCTTTGAATAGTCTTTTCAGATTTTTCTAATCTGATTGAAATTTCCTCTTTGCTTATTTTTTCATTATTTAAAATCAAATTATATACAAGTTGCTCGTTTTCTGATAAATTTTCCTTTAATTTAATATCTAGTAGGATATTTGACCTTAAAAATTCAAAGAAAAAGCCATGTGATTCTTTTCTAAATGTCCATGACACATTATTTTCATTACAAAGCTTATTTACTCTTTGAAAACCAGTCCCTGATTTTTCAACATCTTTACTTCTAAATAAAACATCTAAAATTAGTTTATTTCTCTTATAAGATGGTAGATTTCTTTCAATAAAATCAAATGGCGTAAGCTCTTGGGGAAATGTACCTGGATTATATATTTCGATTTTTCCAGGATGAATACCTATTTCAATTTCTGGTGTTGTTTCATAGTCTGTATGCGCAAAAGCATTTACAATTATCTCACGCAATGCTCTTTCTGGAATTTCCTCTCTTTTTCTACTACCAATTGCTACTTTCCACTTAATATTATTTAAAACATATTTAATGGCTTCGCCAATTAGGGTGTAAATATTGCCAGTATAAAGTTTTAAGTCGGTAAAAACTATCTTATTATCGGTTGCATATGTTGCAAGTTTAAGAGATATTCTGGCATTTTTTCCAAATAGCGCATGTCCTCCATTTTTCAAAAATCCATTTTTAACTAAATCAAGTGATGTCAAAATTTTTCTTTATCAAATTTATCTATTTCTAATCTTCCACAATTTTTAGCTGAATTATAAAAATCCAGCAGTGCTGCCTCGTCAAGATCTTTTAATTTATAATCGGTTATTTCATCTTCCCATTTAGATGAGTAATCTTCATTTTTTAATAGTCTTTTTAAATCATCAACTGGCATTATTCTATTTTCGGTTCCGACTCTTGTAAGATATTTACCGCTTATAGAATATGGTCTGTTATATCCTGAAAAAGAAACTCTAATAATCTCTTTACCATCAATTACAAGTATATCAATTGTCGGTGAGATTTTAGGTTGCACTGTTTCACTAATTATTCTCGATATATCTTTTTTAGTACTATCAGATATTTGTTGGCCTTTAATAAACCCACTATCATCAACTCCGAAATATATTGTTCCTTTACAATGCTTATTTAAAATAGCTACAATCGACTCAGCAGCTTCTTTTTTTCAGCAGTAGTAAGTTTAAACTCAACAGTTTCGCTTTCTTTTCCAATAATCATATTATCACCTGCAGAAATATTTTAACACTAAAATTATATTTTATCCAGATAAATGTCCAGATAAATGTCCAGATAAAATTTTTGTGCAAAGAAAAAAGTGCTAATAAAATTAGCACTTTTAACTAAAATCACTAGGATATTCTATTTCCCAACTATCATTATCTTGTACAAGCTCAAACTCACCTGACACATTTAATACTGATAGCGTAGTATCAAATTTAATTTTGGTTCTTGTCCAAAGTGCGAAAAAAGAAAAATCACCAGAAAATGCAAAGGCTAATGAAAAAGCTAAAAAAGTAGAAAAATTAAAAAAAGAAACTACTAAAAAACCAGTTGAGAAAAAAGAAGTAGCTAAAAAACAAACACAAGCCAAAGAGACAGCTACTAAAAAAAATCAACAACAAAAACTAAAAAACCTAGCACTGCAAAAAAAAGAGACAACTAAAAAATAAACTGATTTTTCTTAAGGAAAGGTGTAGGGAATAACTTTTTTTCTTTTCCTAATTTTACAAAATCAGTTTATATATTAACATATCATCGTTTTCTCTTTGAAAAATGCCCCCACATTTTATAATTGTTTTTTGTGATGCAATATTATTTTTATGAGTTGTTACGATACAATCTTTAAAATTTTCTTTTTTTAATTCTTCCATCGCAAAAAGCATAGCTTTTGTTGCATAGCCTTTTCTTCTTTTTCTTTTAATTATTCCATAACCAATATGACCTGCTTTGTTTAAAATTAAATCATTTGTATCAAAGCGAATACTCAAAACTCCTACTATTTCATGATTTTCCATAATCAAATAATTATATGAAATAACATATCCATTAGGAAGATTTTCTTTATTTTCTAAACTTTTAATAAACTTATAAAAGCTATCAAAGTCATCGATTGCATCTTTTTTTATCATGTGCGGAATACTAATATCACCGCTTGATGTATCGAGGTATTCCTTTGAAAATTTTATAAAATTTTCCTTATCGTTATAACTTAAAACTTTAAAATATAACATACCTTACCCCCCTATTTTAAAAACATTACCATATATAAAGGAATAAATCTTATTTTAGGATTTGAATAATTTATGTTGTTTAAAGATAGAATAATACCATATTCCAAATTTTCTTTTTCTATAAGATTTTTTATACTAACTGCTCTTGTATTCTTACCTGATTTTACCTCTATTGGAACTACTTTGTTATTTATTGTAGTTATAAAATCAACTTCAATTGAATCATTTTTTAGATAATAATATATTTCAAGATTATTATCTAACAAACACTTAGCAATTATGTTTTCAAATATCCCTCCCTTAAAAATTCCTAAATTCCCATTTATTATTTCATAACTCACATTTTCATTATAAAATGCAAGCAAA
>CAUTNH010000036.1:0-7536 GCA_963540225.1 uncultured Acholeplasmataceae bacterium
TTTTAATTGTAAATGATGATGGAATTGAAAGTGAAGCTTTAAAAGTTTTAATCAAAGTTATTGATAGAGATTTTGGTTATTGCTATTTATCTATTCCAAGCGGACAAAGGTCTGCTAAAAGTCATGCCATTACAACTAAAAATAAAATTACTTTTGAAGAAATAACTCCTATTTTTCAATGTGAGAAAACAATAGTAGTTAATGGTTATCCAAGTGATTGCGTAAGGGTTGCTTTAAACTATTATAAAGATATTAAATTTGATATGATTATATCAGGACTAAATCAGGGTGAAAATTTAGGTTATGATTTAATATATTCTGGAACAGTTGCTGCTGCAAGAGAAGGTGCATTATATGGAATACCTTCTCTTGCAATATCTGCTAATGAATTTTTTCAAGATGATCTTGAAAAAGATATTTCAAATGCTTTAAAATTTGTAATAAATAATAAATTATATGAAAGATCTAATCTTTTAAATATAAATGTTGCATCAAAGGCAAAAGGAATTAAAATTGCATCACAAGGGCAAATGATACATAGACCAATTTTAACAATATTAGATGATAATACATTTGAGCTAAGATATAGTTTAAATGTTCCAAGTGAACAAGATGATAAAGATCAAAAACTATATAATGAAGGATATACTACTATTACTCCTTTAACGATTGATCAAAGTGATTATAAAATGATTTCTTTGCTTGAAAAAGAATTTAAATAAGGTGAGATTATGAGTTGTTTTAATATACATTTTTTTAAAGAATCACCAAGTGGTGGACTATCAACTGATATTAATGCTACTGAGGTAATTGAATATTTAGAACAAAAAGGAATTTTTAGAATAACTTCTGCTGATGATAAGGCAATTATTTACTATGATCATCCAAGACTTCCTTACAGTGCACGAATAGTTATGACAAAGGGTTCTATTTTAACAAACCTTTATAGATTAAATCCGAGATATCGTGATGCTAAAATTCATCTTGAAATTGATGTTAATATTCCTAATTATGTTGCTAAAGAGTTCTTAGAAATTGCACTAATGCTATCTGATAGGTTCTCATTTAAAACATATAATGAGTTCTTAGAAGATGTCGGAAGATTTAATCTTGAGCTTTATTTAAGTGTATTTGATACTTTTAAAGAGGCATATCTTGATAAAAACCCGGCATTTTCGGAAAGATTTATTAAAATTGGCGAATCTAAAATGAATGCAATTTTAAAATATCTTGATGAAAAACCAAATCTTGAAAGATTTTTTAGGGATAATTATTGTGCTGTTCCAAAATATCATTTTTTAAAAACAGATGATCATAAAATTAAGCTTGCAATAAACTGGGTTGAAAATACTGCTACAATTTTTCCACCTTTTATAGATTATATATATTATAGATGTGGAGATTTAATTTATTTATATGATGCTAATAATCTTTTTGATGTTATAGATGGTTATTTAGAAAATGTGCCAGGTTTTATTAAAGAGGCAAAACTAGTATCTTTAAATAATATAAAAAAAGTTACAAAGCTTGTTAAAAAATCAAGACTTATTCCGCTTGTAAGAGGTTTTGGTAAGTCAGATTTAATTGATATTATAGATTAAGGAGAGATAAAATGGAAATTAACAAATTATTTGATCACACTATTTTAGGTATTGAAGTAAGAAAAGAACAAATTGAAAAACTTGTAAATGAAGCAAAAGAAAATAAATTTTTTTCAGTATGTATACCACCTACTTGGATAAAATATACAAAGGAACTTTTAAAAGGAAGCGATGTAAAAATTACTACTGTTATATCTTTTCCTCATGGAAATGATACAACAAAAACAAAAGTATTTGCTACAAAAGATGCCATAAAAAATGGTGCCGATGAAATTGATATGGTAGTTAACATGGGATTTTTAAAAGATGGCAGATATGATTTTGTAAGAAATGATATTGCGATGGTTAAAAAAGCCTGCAAAAAACATATTTTAAAAGTTATAATTGAAACATCTAGATTAACACCTGAGGAAATTAAGCTTGCAAGTAAACTTTGTCTTGAGGCAAAAGCAGATTTTGTTAAAACATCAACAGGTTTTGACACAAGAGGGGCAAGTTTTGAAGATGTTAAACTAATTAAAGAAGTTGTAAAAGATAATGCTCTAATTAAGGCAAGCGGTGGAATTAAAAATCTTGCAGAAGTTAGAGAATATGTAAAACTTGGCGCAAATAGAATTGGTGCATCTAAGGGTGTTCTTATTATGCAAGAGTTAAAAGAGGAAAAATAATGTCAACACCACATATTCAATGTAGTAAAGATGAAATAGCACCACTTGTTTTAATGCCAGGAGACCCGCTAAGAGCTAAAAAAATAGCTGAGGAGTTTTTATCAGATTATAAACTAGTTAATCAAATAAGAAATATGTATGCATATACTGGGATTTATAAAGATAAAAAAATAACAATAATGGGATCTGGAATGGGAATGCCTAGCATTGGTATTTATTCTTATGAGCTATTTAATTTTTATGATGTAAAAAAAATAATTAGAATAGGTTCGGCTGGTGCTTATGATGAGAGTTTAAATCTTTTTGATCTTGTGCTTGCTAAATCGGCTTATTCTGAGTCAAGTTATGGGAAAATATTTGGATGTAAGGAAAAGGCACTTCCAAGTATTGATTTAAATAATAAAATAATTGAAAGTGCAAAAGAAAATAATTTTACAATTAAAGTTGCACCTATTCATTCAAGTGATGTTTTCTATCATATAGATCCAAATTATTATAAGAAAGTATTTAAAAAGCATAAAACTGTATGTGTTGAAATGGAATCAAATGCTCTTTTTTTAAATGCTAAATATTTAAATAAAGAAGCAGCATGTATTCTTACAATAAGTGATTCACTTGTAAAAAAAGAGGCAATAACAGCAATTGATAGGCAAGAGAGATTTCTTCAAATGGCAAAACTTGCCCTTGATGCAATTATAAAATAATAGTATTAACCTTAAAAGACCATAAGGCTTAAAAAGGAAAATATGAAAAAAAATATAAATTTAGTTTTAACAGCAATATTTGCTGCGATAATTTTAATGCTAACACTTATTCCTAATCTTGGTTTTATTCGTATTGGGATTGTAGCGATTACAATTTTACATATACCTGTTTTAATAGCGGTTTTTATTCTACCATTTTTTTATAGTCTATTTATAGGGTTTACCTTTGGGCTTGCAAGTTTAATTGCAGCATTTATTTTTGGAACAACACCTCTCGATATTGCTTTTCAAAATCCTGTGGTATCGGTTCTACCTAGAATTTTGTTTGTAGAGATTGCATATTTTATAAAAAAACTATCGATTATAATTAGAAAAAAAATACCTAATTTAAAAAATTTTTTAAATCTTTTATCAGTTTATATTATTTATTTAACTATTGCAATCTTTTTACCAAAGGCATTAAACAATATAAATTCTAAAATAGATTATGGAACTACATTCTTGACTTTTTCACTAGTTTTAGGAATACTTTATTTTATTTATTCTTATTTAATTATTTTTAAAAGAAGGTTTAATAAAACAAGTCTATTATTTCCATATCTAGCGTTTTCAACTATAATTCATACATTTATTGTTTTACTATATTTAAAAGTAGTTATAGGATTAGATAATAACTTACTACCAAGCTTTTTAAAATTATTTGAAATTGTAATATCGTCAAATGGTATATTTGAGGTGTTGCTTTCTGTTTTTGTAGGCTATCCTATACTTATAAGTTTAAATAAATTTAGAGGTGATTTGTTTGATTTTAATATTTGATGTTGGAAATACTAATATTAAAATTGTGGCATATGAAAATTTTGATATAGTTAAAAAAATAACTATTAAAACAGACTATGATAAAACACCAGATGATTATTTTGGCATTATAATGAATTTTTTTGATTATAAAAAAATTAAAAAAATTGTTATCTCATCAGTTGTACCTAAAATATTAACAATGCTTAAAATATTTTCAGAAAAGCATTTTATGATAACTCCACTTATAATCGCACCAGGAATAAAAACAGGAGTTATTATTAAATCTAATCCAAACGAGATAGGATCTGATATTATTTCAGATTGTGCATATGCTGTAAAAAGAGTAGATGAGGCTATTATAGTAGATCTTGGTAGTGCCAATAAATATATTTATGTAAAAAATAAAACTTTAATTGGAGCAATGATTTCAACAGGAATTGAGATATCAATTTCTGCCCTATCAAAAAATACCGCACTTCTTCCTACATTTACCTTATCACCTTGTGATGATGTTTTAGGAAGTAATACAATTGAGGCGTTAAAAAAAGGAGCATTTTTTTCTCTTGCATCAGAAATTGAAGGAAACATTTTAAGAATAAAGGAAAAAATAAAATCTAACCCTACTGTCTATCTTACAGGAGGAGCTGCTAAAATTGTTAAAGATGTTTTAAAAATAGATTTTATCTATGTTGAAAATTTGACTATTTTAGGAATAATTGACATATATTTAAAAAATGAAGGAGTATGAAATGGATTATTTAAAAAATTACGAAAAATGGAAAGAGTTTAAAGATTTAGATAAAGATTTAAAAAATGAGCTTGATGGTTTATCTGATGATGAAATAAAAGAGGCATTTGATGGAGAGCTATCATTTGGAACTGGTGGCTTACGTGGAATTATGGGAGTTGGGACTAATAGATTAAATATTTATACTGCTAAGAAAATAGGTCTTGGTTATGCCAACTACTTACTTAAAAAAAATAACAATTTAAACAAAGAAGGAGTTGTTATCTGCTTTGATAACAGACATAATTCAAATAAATTTGCAAAAGAGATTGCTAATATTATTTCAAGCCTTGGTATAAAAGTATATCTTTTTAAACAACTTCGCCCAACCCCTTATTTATCTTTTTCTATAAGATATTTAAAGGCTTTTGGTGGTTTAATGATTACAGCAAGCCATAATCCTAAAAAATATAATGGAATAAAAGCATATAATAATTTAGGTGGTCAACTTAATATTGAAGAATCAAAAGAGGCAATTTCTGAAATTGATAAAATATCGGATCCATTTAGTATAAATTATCCAGGAGATAAATCACTTATTGTGCCGGTTCTTGAAAAAATCGATAAGGCATATTTTAAAGAACTTAAAAAAATAAAACTTTTAAAAATTAAAAAAAGTGCAAAAATACTGTACTCTCCACTTCATGCAACAGGCGGAACAGTTATTCCTAATTTTTTAAAAAAGCTTGGATATGATATAGAAGTTTATAAACCTCATGAAAAGTTAGATCCAGATTTTACTAATGCTAAATATACTAATCCAGAGCTTCCTGAGGCTTGGGATGATATTATAGATTATGCAAAAAAACTAGATACTAAACCCGATATAATTGCAATGAGTGATCCAGACTGTGATCGTTCTGGTTTTGCATTTTTACTTAATGATGGATCATATAAGATAATAAATGGTAATGAGCAAGGTGTAATTTGCTTAAATTATATTCTTACAACACAAGCAAAACTTGGTATTATTAAAGCATTTGGGAATGTTTACTCGACTGTTGTAACAACTGATTTATTAAAAGATATTACCATAAGCTTTAATCAAAACTACTACTATACTTTAACAGGTTTCAAGTTTATCGGAGAAAAAATAGATCTTACAGGTGGATCTGATGAATTTAGTTTTGCATGCGAAGAGTCAATCGGTGCAATTGTTGCACCTTATGTAAGAGATAAAGATGCCATTTCTCTTGTTCTTGTTTATGCTAATTTTGCAAGCTATTTAAAAAATAATCAAATTTCTGTTTTAGATTATCTTGATGAGATACATAAAAAATACGGATATTATCTTGAAAATACAATAAATGTTGTTAAAGAAGGAAAAGAAGGCGCTGAAAAAATTAAAAATGTAATTAGTTTTGTTCGCAAAAATGGTCTAAAATTAAAAGGTCATAAACTTGTTCAAACGCTTGATTTTTTAACAGGAGATATAAAAACAGAAAAAGGAGAAGTTGTTGACAAACTAGATTTTCCAAGTTCTAACTTTTTAAAATTTATTTTTGAATGGGGTTGGGTTGTTCTTAGACCAAGCGGAACTGAACCTAAATTAAAAGTTTATTTTTCAGTTAATACAAAAGATAAACTAGAATCTGAAAAACTACTTAGTGAAATTAGCAAAAAAACAATGGATTTAATAAATCCTATTTTGGAGAAAAATAATGGAAAATAAAAGGTTAGAAAATTTAATAAAGCAAGTTAGCGATAATTCACTTTTAGTAATTTATTCAGGGGATTTAATGTATAAAACACTTGATCAAGTTTTTCCTTTTGAAGTTGATAGAAGTTTTTTCTATTATACTGGTTTAAAAGAGGAAACTTCTGCTATTGTTATAAAAATTGTAAATGGAAAATATTTTGTAAAATTATATAAACCAATAACAGATTTAGAAAAAGCAAAATGGGTTGGTGGCTTTTTAGATATTTCAGAAGCATCAAAAATATCTAAAATAGATGCTGTATTAGATAATAAGACAATGCTTTTGGATATATATGAGATTATTAAATCAGGTGATGTTAAAAATGTTTATCTAGCATCATATGAAAAATATTATAAATATCCGTTTTACTCTAAAATTGAAAAAGTAGCACAGGAAAATAATTTAAATATAGAATCTCTTATTCCATATATAACAAACCAAAGACTTATTAAAGATAGTAGCGAGATAAAAGACTTGCAAAAAGCAATTGATATAACAGGTCTTGGCTTAAAAGAAGTTTTAAAAAATATAACTAAAATTTCAAATGAAGCAAAAGCACAGGCAATTTTTGAAAAAGTAGTAAAAGAAAATCTTGCAAATATTGCCTTTGATACAATAAGTGCAAGCGGAGATAACGCTACAACTCTTCACTATGGTAAAAACAACTCAAAAATTGAGAAAGGCTCACTAATACTACTTGATCTTGGTGCAAGTTATAATTTATATAATGCTGATATTTCAAGAACTTATCCATTATGTGGTAAGTTTAGTGAAAGACAAAAGATGTTTTATAATATCGTTTTATCAACTAGTAAAAAAGCAATTAAAATGGTAAAACCCGGAACAAATTACAAAGATATTATAAACTTCGCCAAGGATAATCTTGCAAATGAATTAGTTAAAATTGGAAAAATAAAAGAAAAAGAAGAAATTACGAAATATTATTTTCACTCTGTTGGTCATCCCCTTGGTCTTGATGTCCATGATTTAGGAGAACGTGATATCATCCTAAAGCCTGGTATGGTTTTTACAATCGAGCCAGGTCTTTATATGAAAGATGAAAAAATAGGAATAAGAATAGAAGATGATATTTTAGTAACAGAAAAAGGTAATAAAGTATTATCTAAAAATATATTAAAAGAAATAGACGAAATAGAAAATTATATTCTAGAAAATAAAGTATGCTAGGCCTTATTTTATTTTAAGTATTATAATGTTATTAAAAAGGGGCTGTAAAGAAACAAAATAAAAATTGTTTCCTACAGCCTTTTTTTC
>CAUTNH010000037.1:0-5925 GCA_963540225.1 uncultured Acholeplasmataceae bacterium
GGAAGATTTTCTAATTCTATTTCAAATCCTATATTTAATATTGTAAAAGAGTATGAAGTTTTACTTAATAAAAATATAACAGACTATGATATAGAAAAACTAAAAAAGCCTATGTTATTAAGAGATAACAAGTTTAAATTGTATAAATCATATGTTCATGATGTTATAAAATGCTCTGATAATAAAATAATAATAAAACTTAAAATGGGTAAATATCATCAAATTAAAGAAATGGTAAAGCAAATAGGATATAGTGTTATAAATTTAAAAAGAACAAAAATATCAAATCTTGATTTAAAAAATCTAAATCAGGGCGAATATTATGAATTTTTAAAAGAAGATATAAAAATATAATTTTAAAAAAAGATATAAAAATGGTAAAATAATTATATGGAAGAAAATAATTTAGAAGTTAAAAATGAATACACTTTTCAAAGAGCATATGTAATATATTATGATGATTCAAGATTCTTACATTTTGTAAAACATTTACCTATTAAAATAACTTATATTTCAAATAGACAAAAGGCAATTTATTGCTACACTGATTATAGATATGAGTTAAAATTAAAAAATCAATTAAATAATCAAAAGGGTAAAATAACTTTTGAAAGAGCACCACTATTTGATGAGAATTTAAATTTTTAAGAGTTAAGTTTTTTTACTTGACACTTGATATATAAATTGTTATAATTTATGCCATAATTATAGAAAGGAAAATGAAATGGCAGTAAAAATAAGATTACAAAAATTCGGTTCTAAACATAATAGCTTTTTTAGAATTGTAGCAGCTGAATCTACAAGATCAAGAGATGGAAAATTTCTTGCTCTAATTGGAACATATAATGCTGTTGATGGCAGTTTAAAAGTTGATACTGAAATTGCAAATCACTGGTATAGAAATGGTGCACTACCAACAGATACAGTTAAATCATTATTTAAGAAAAATAAAATTTTCTTGACTAAAATTCCAACAGTTAAAAAAGATCCAGTTAAGAAAGATATTAAAAAAGATGTAAAAAAAGGAACTACAAAAAAAGAATCAGTTAAAAAAGTTGTGGCTGCATCAAAAGAAAAAGCAGCAAGTAAAGATGTAAAAGAAAAGCCAGTTGCTAAAAAAGCAACACAACCAAAAAAATAGAAAGGGAAAAAGGTGACTAAAATGGCAGTTAAATTTGAAAAATTAATCGAGGAAATGGTAAAACCAATCGTAAAAGATCCAAAAGGAGTTAAAGTTAAAGAGGAAAAATCTGAAGAAGGTTTAGTTTATGTTCTTGAGGTTAATCCAGATGATGTTGGTAGAGTAATTGGTAAAGCAGGAAAAAATGCAAGCGCAATTAGAACAATTATTTATGCTGCAGCATCTCTTGAAGGCGTTAAGGTAAGACTTAACATTGTTACTGGTGAAAAAGAAGAACAAAAATAGTTTTGAAGTAGCTAAGATATTTGACACTTTTGGCTATAAAGGCGATGTAAGATTAAATCTTTTAAGTGATTTTGATAGATTAAAAAAGGGATCTAAATTTTATATTATTAAAGATAATAAAAAAAAGGAAATTACAATTTCAAATATTAAAAAGGCAAGTAAGTTTTATATTGTATCTTTTTTAGAAGTTAATGATATAAATACAGCAAATAATATAAAGGGATATACACTATATACAGATGATTATCCAAAATTAAAAGATGGCGAGTATCATTATCAAGATTTAATTGGTATTGATGTTGTTTTAGAAAATAATCAAAAAATTGGAGAAGTTGTTAATATTATTTTTAATCCAACTCAACAAATTTTGGAGATAAGTTATAACTTAAAAACAATAATGATTCCTTTTTGTGATGAGTTTATAAAAGTTTGCGATGATAAAATAATTCTATCTCCTATCGATGGTATGTTATGAAAATATCTATTCTTACAATTTTTCCAGAGATTTTCGGAAATTTCTTAAATACATCACTTATTAAAAAAGCAATTAATAGTAAAAAAATAGATATTAACTTATTAAATATAAGAGATTATTCCAAAAATAAACAAAAAAGTGTTGATGATACCCCATATGGTGGCGGTGTGGGAATGCTTATGATGTTTCCGCCTGTTTATGATGCGATAAAAGATGTCAAAAAAGAATATTCAAAAGTTGTTTATTTGTCTCCACAAGGAATAACATATAATCAAAAAATTGCTAAAAAATTAAAAGATGAAAAACATCTAATTTTACTTTGTGGTAGATATGAAGGTATTGATGAAAGAGTAAAAGATGTAGTTGATTATGAAATATCTATTGGTGATTATATTTTAATGGGTGGAGAAATACCAGCGATGGTTCTTTGTGAAAGTATTACAAGACTAATTCCTGGTGTTATAAAAGATGAATCTGTTGATGAGGATACATTTGAAAATAATTTATTAAAATATCCCGAATATACAAAACCTGCTGAATATATGGGATATAAAGTTCCAGATGTTCTTCTTTCAGGAAATCATAAGAAAATAAATGATTGGCGAAAAGAAATGCAATTAAAAAATACTATTAAAAAAAGAAAAGATTTATTAAAATAAAAGGAGATATATACTATGGCAGATAAAAAACTAAAAGGACAAGAGCTTTTAAAAGAAGTATCTCTTCCATATTTAAAAGATAGAACTCTTAACTTTCAACCAGGTGATAATGTTAGAGTTAATGTTAGAATTGTTGAAGGTAATAAAACAAGAATTCAAGCATTTGAAGGTCTTGTAATTAAGATGAATGGTTCAGGAATTTCTAAAACATTTACTGTAAGAAAAGTATCTTATGGTATTGGTGTTGAAAGAACATTTCCACTTCATTCACCAGCAATTGAAACAATTGATGTTTTAAGAAAGGGTAAAGTAAGAAGAGCTAAACTTAACTATATTAGAAATCTATCAGCTAAGAACGCAAGAATTAAAGAGCGTAAAGTAGTAGATAAGGAAGAAAAAACATCTAAATAAAGCATATTAAAGGTATTTTTAAAATACCTTTATTTTATAATAGGAGATAAGGATGAATAATAAAAAAATTACAATCTATGATGTTGCAAAAAAAGCTAATACATCACTTACAACTATATCACGCGTTTTAAATGATCCTGATAAGGTTAAAGTAAAAACACGTAATAGAATACTAAAAATTATAGATGAACTAGGTTATCATCCTAATACTGTTGCGCAAGGACTGGCTAAAAAAAGAACAAAGACAATAGGAGTTGTAATTTCAGATTTATTTCATGAAAGTGCGGCAGAACTTTTTAATGGTATATGCTATATCGGAAGATATTATAAATACTCAATAAAAGTTTATCCTATATTAAATGATAAAGATGTAAAAGATGAAACAGGAAAAATTATAGCAGATCAAGTAGATGGTTTAATATTTGCAAATGAGATGTTATCAGAAAGGTCCATAAATACTTTTAAAGAAATGATACTTGCTAATAAAATACCATTAGTTTTTGCAAATGTATCACCTCAGTCTGAAATAATTTCAACAGTCCATATAGATCATATAAAGGCTATTTATGATTTGTGTAATGAATTTACCGAGAAAGGTGCAAAAGATATTTATTTTATAACTACTGTATCATCATATGCTTTAAATGATTATAAATTGCGAGGCTACCAAAAAGCAATGCAAAGATCGGGATATGATGAGAAAATATTTAAAACAAGCGAGGACTATCTTATAAATAAAGAGCACTTTAAAGAGTATTTTAGCAAAAATAAAATTAATGTTGCAATATGTTCAAGTGATGAACTTGCAGTATCTTTTATAAACGCAATGATTGAAATGGGTAAAAAAATACCTGACGATGTTGAGGTTGCAGGATGTCAAAATACTATACTTTCAAAATTTTCTAGACCATCTCTTACAACAATAGATTTACCATCATATGATATTGGGGCAGTTTCTATGCGTATGCTTACAAAGCTTATGGACGAGGGAACAGAAAATTTAAAAACAGTTTTAAATTTTAGCATTATTAAAAGAAATTCAACAAAAATTTAAGGTGATATAATGGATATTTATGAAGAGTTAAAATGGCGTAATTTAATCAAGGATGTATCAGATGAAAATCTTGCTAAGGAATTATTTAAAAAAGGCGGATTTAAATTTTATACAGGTTTTGATCCTACAGCAGATAGTCTAACTGTTGGACATCTTGTTCAAATTATAAGAATTAAAATGCTTGAAAACTTAGGATTTATTCCATATGTTTTAATAGGTGGCGCAACTGGCTTAATAGGAGATCCAAGAGAAAGCAGTGAGAGAAAACTTTTAGATGAAAAAACAGCGCTTAAAAATTCTGAAGCTATTAAAAATCAGTTAGAAAAGTATTTAGATAATAAGAAAACAATTTTTGTGAATAACTATGATTGGCTTAAAAAATTGGATTTAGTTTCTTTTTTAAGAGATTATGGAAAACTTTTTAATATAAGTTATATGCTTGCAAAAGAGACAATCAAAAAAAGACTTGATTCAGGAATATCATTTACTGAGTTTACATATACTATACTTCAAGCAATTGACTTTTACCATTTATATAAAAACTATGGAGTAGAGGTTCAATTTGGTGGATCTGAGCAGTGGGGAAATATTACCTCAGGACTTGAGCTTATAAGAAAAAATATGGGAGCAGATACCAAAGTTTTAGGGTTATCATCTCATTTGCTTTTAAAAAGTGATGGTACTAAGTTTGGAAAAAGCGAGGATGGAGCGCTATTTTTAGATAAGAATAAAACTACTCCTTATCAGCTATATCAGTACTTTTATAATTGTAGTGATAAAGATTTACTAGATTATTTTAAATTTTTAACATTTACTCCAAAGGAGGAAATTTTAGAAATTATTAAAAAACACGAGGAAGCTCCGCATTTACGATATGCACAAGAAATTTTAGCAGGTAGTATTGTTAAATTTGTTCATGGAGATAAGGAACTAGAAATTGCTAAAAATATCACTAAGACGCTATTTTCAGGAGATATTGAAAACTTATCAGAGGGTGAACTTGATACATTATATAAATCAACTGGTAAATTAGTAGTTTTAAAAAATGATGGTATTTTAAATGTACTTACTAAAGTTGGTCTTTCATCATCTAACCGTGAAGCCCGTGAATTTATTAAAAGTGGTGCTATTCTTTTAAATGGTAAAAAAGTAGTTGATGAAAAACAATCAATAAAATCGTCTGATACACTTTTTAATAAATATGTAATATTAAAACGTGGTAAGAAAAATTTTAAAATGGTTTTATTAAAATGATTATTGATACTCACATTCACCTTCAAGATGAAAAATATAAAGATCTTATAGATGAAATAATTTTGGAGAATACTAGGGAAAATATTAAATGTCTTTGCGTATCTGTGGATAAAAAGACAAGTCTTGATGCACTTAAGTTATCTAAGAAGTTTAATAGCATATACCCAATGATTGGAATTCATGCCCAAGATATTAAGGGCGAAAGTCTTAGTGAGATAGAAAGAATTTTTTATGAGAATAAAAATATCATCAAGGGAATTGGTGAGATAGGATTAGATAAACACTGGGATAGTAATGAGCCAATAGATATTCAAAAAAAGTTCTTTAAATTTCAAATAGAACTTGCGATAAAAAATAATCTTCCAATATCTGTTCATGCAAGGGATGCAATGTGTGATGTAATATCAATTTTAGATAATTACAAAGGCAAAGTTAAAGGTGTACTTCACTGTTTTCAGGGAAGCCTTGATGAGGCTAGAAAGATTTTAGAAATAGGACTTTTAATTGGAGTTGGAGGAATTTTAACTTATAAAAACTCAGATGAATTAGTTGAGATAGTTAAAAATATCCCACTTGACAAAATTGTTCTTGAAACAGATGGACCATATCTTTCTCCATTTCCAAATAGAGGAAAAATAAATAGGCC
>CAUTNH010000038.1:0-5864 GCA_963540225.1 uncultured Acholeplasmataceae bacterium
GTATATTTCATCTCTTCTAAAAATATATCATAATACTCACTTTTAAAATAACAATAATCAGTTGGGTCAAATTTAGTTGATTGCATTATTCTATCTTTAAATCTTACAAGAGTTGCATATTCTGAAAAATTAGCATCTTCGTCTAAAGTACCAACTATATCAACTATTTTTTTATTTTTTAAAATAGCAACACAAGCATTTGATTTTCTGCTTAAATTCTCATCCCATTGGTCTATTTTATCCTTAACTTTATCAGAAAATGTAGCATTTTCTTTATCTACACCAATTCTATAAACCTGACCTGGCTTTAATGTGATATCTTTTAAAGTTATCTCTTCTTTATCATCTAGATCACCTGCTGGATAAATTGCTACTTTATAATCTTTTAAATTCACGTCTGTTTTACCTGAATTTTTTAACTCAAGAAGATTATTATTAAATCCTCTGTCAGGTGTTAGTAATTTATTTATTACAAGTCCTGTTTTTCTCTTCTCGCATGCAAAAAGACCAAAGCTTAGTAAAAAAAACATAATAATAAAAATCTTTTTCATAAATTTATATCTCCTTATTTTTTAAAAAAGAGCCTTTAAAAGGCTCTTTTATTAAATTTTAAATCTTTTTAATATCAGATTTGCTAAATACGCTTATTTGAGCATTACTATTATATGTAGTAATATAACCTGTGATTTCAAATTCTTCATTTAGTTTAAATAAATTCTTAAATCCATATACAGTAATTTTGATTTTCTTATCACCAAATTCAATAGTAACAGTTTTTACTTTTGGATTACTATCAATTTCTACAACTTTACCTCTTATTGTAGTTTTTTTATTTAAATTTAAATATTTTAGATTTTTAAATTCTTCCTTATTGATATCTTTTTTAATATCAAACTTTTTAGCAACAAATCCTGCTTCTTGACCATTTTCAACAAGTGTTGTAACATCTTCAACTTTAAATTCAATCTCACCAAACTTATTTACAGTTAATCTTGCAGTAATTTTAAACTTATCGCCAGCTTTTAATTTATCACCAATTGATAAACCTTTATTTATAACTAACTTGTAAACAGTATCCTGATTATCCTTATCTTTAACAAAATATCTGAAATATGAAAGACCGTTATCTTTACCAGCATAAACTAAACCATCAAATGTAAATAATTTACCATCGTTAACATACTTATCTTCAGAATTTTTAGCAAGCATTTTATCATAATCTGAACCAATATCTTTAGGCTTTTCAGGTCCATTAACATTAACTGCTAAAATTGCCCTTACCCTAATGCCATCTTTAACTGCTTCAACATTTAATAAAGTAGCACCTTTTTCCTCAGTTTTTAAAATTTTAGCTTTCCCATTTTCTAAATCAACATTTTTATTAAATTCATTTCTTTCATCAAAGAATGAATAAGTAAAACTTACTCCATTTGATTCTTTTAATAAGCCTTTTAAACTACCTTCAGCCTCTGCTAATACAGCATCTGAGAATAATGTTTTTCCCGCTACTTTGTCAAGCTCTTTAATAATCTCTTTTTGTTTTGCTATTTTTGCAGTTTGCTCAGGAGTTAAAATAACATCTTTATTTAAAACCTCAATAACAGCAATTCTAGAATTAAATTTACCCTTTAATTCATCAATGCCAGATGATTCAGAATCTCTTACATCAACTGCACTAATACCTTTAAATTCAATAATTTTTCCATTTAGTGCTTTTAAATCTTCATAGACATATGAATATGAAACCATTATTTTCTTTCCTGATAATAGATCTTCAAGATAAACACAATATTTTCTATCCTTATCATCCTTAGCATATGCTACAACAACTTTAGCAATCATTTTTACAACTTTTGAAAAATCAGTAGATCTTTTTAAACTTCCAATTAAACTATCGCCATATGATATATTGTTTGTTTGTTGTCTGTAAATTGTTTCATTTACATCTGCTTTAATATTGCTAAAATTTCCACTTGATATAACTTTGATTTTAGGAATAGTGTTTTTTTTAGCTTGAAGTTGAAAAGCATCATAGTAAAATGCACCCACTGCATCAATATTTATTTTATCTCCAACTTTCATATTCTTAGGAACATATTCATTAGATGTACATTTAACTAATGTTCTGTTATTGCCATTTTCATCAACAAGGTCAAATCTATCCCCACCAATTGCAGCAACGATTGCATTTTTAACTCTAAGATTTCTTCCATGAATACCTTTTTCTTTATTGTCTTTATCTTTTGCTTTTGCAACTTCTTCTAAGGTTAAATTATGAAAGTTTGATAAAAGTCTTTCATCCGGTTTTAAAACCGCTTTAATTTTAATTGTGTATTTTTTTTCTTTTTTAAACTTTTTATAAGTAAATGTTGCTGTTAAAACAACTTCTTTTTTAGGATCTTCACTAAGATCATCAACCTCAGGATTACTAACATCAGCTGTTTCACCTTCAACTTTTAATAACTTATCATCGCTTGATTTAAATGATACTTTTATTCCATCTTTACTTTTAGTAACTAGCGAAAATGAACCGGAAGCAATATACTTATCATCATCATACTCAAGACCTGCTAGATCATATTTTTCAACAAATCCATTAAAATCTTTCTCACTTATACCACAACCTACAAATAGTATTGCTAAAAATGCGAATACTAAAAGTAGCATAATTTTTCTAATTTTAATCATTTTATAATCTCCTTTATCTTATTTAAGACATCTATCATATGCATCGTTTAAGCGTCTTTTTATATGTTCTTTAATATCATTATCAGTAGGATTTTCTATTTTTTTACCTTTATCATCTTTTATATCATCAACTAAAATATCGGAAAAAGCCGAACTAATTTCATCTCTTGCAGCAGTTGATTTTGCAAATGCTGGTGATGAATAATATTTATTAACTTCACCTTTATAAATTTCAAGAATTTGACCAATTACTCTTCTTTTCATACTTTCTTCAAAAGCATTATCATTTGCATTGAAATCAATTATTGTATCTTTCATCTTCTTAATTTCATCAGAATATTCATTACTTTCAATTATAGAATTTAAAACAGATGAATATCCACTACTAAATGAAATTTCTTTTTGAACTTTTTTAGAAAGCAAAAACTTAAGTAGTTTAAATGCTTTTTCATTAGCTTCTTTTCCATTATCAAGCATAGCGATATTTGGACCTTGTAAAATTGTTTTAGCCTTTGTTAGATTATGCTGCGGTGCTGGTAAAACACCAACTTCAAATCTGTTGCTCTTTTCTTTTGGAATATTATGTTTAGCACCACCAGTTGAACCGATTGTAAATAGAAGTTGACCTTTTTTAAATTGTTCACTAGGATATTTATCGCCATTTGTTGCTTTTGTTATAAATTGTTTTTCCTTATAGTTTTTTCTATATTCATAAAATCTATCAACTACACGATCATCAACTTCATGTTTTAAATTACTAAAAATTGGACGACCTTTACCGTTTTTATCATATTCTGTGTATGGAAGTTCTCTTTGTTCAAAATCTGTAATAACATAATTAGCATCTGAATCATAGCCATAAACAGCCTTCAAGCCTTTATTTTTTAGTAGTTCTTTAACCTTTTCTTCATTTGCTAATTCTTTAATTCCTTCCCATGTTTCAAGTTTACCATCAGTAATGTAGTGTTCTAGTCCTAAATCCTTAAATTTATCTTTATTATAATAGATAACATCTGTTGACTTTGAAAGAGGTAAATTATAAATTCCACCTTTTAAATTTTTATTTGATTGTTCAAAATAAGTTCCCTCTTTTTTAAAAGTATCAGCAATATCGGCTTTAACATCTTCACCTTTATCATTTTTATAACCATAATATACCTTTTTAAATTCAGGATCAGAATCAATAAATGGTTTTAAATTAACTACATTTTTATTTTTTCTATTATATGCAGCAATATGATCATTGTATGCAAATACTAAATTAGGCTGTGTATTTGCTGAAAGTGCTTTTTCAGTATTAGTTTTTATATCTTTCCAACCACCCGATTCATAAGAAACAGTTATTCCTGTTTTTTTAGTAAATTCCTTAGTAAGTTGTCTAATCTGATTAACTCCGTCTTTACCCCAAGAAGTATAAACTACAACATCTGCTCTTTTACACCCGAAAAGTACAAAAAGTGTAAAAAGTGATACCACTAACAACATCAATTTTTTCATAAATAGATATTCCTCCTTTTTATATCTAAAATAATTTTATCCTTTTGTTCCACCACGAGATACTCCTCGCATTATATATTTACGTAAAAATATAAACACAAGAAGAAGCGGGATTAACACAATAACTGTTGCAGCCATTTGTTGTTCTACTGCAATTCTTCCTGTTGAATCTGTAAATGTTGATCTAAGCCATACGGTAATTAAAGCATATTGCTCAGAACCTCCGACAAGATTTGGCCAAATATAAGCATTCCATGCACCCATAACTTTTAAGATAGTAATTGTAATAATACTTGATTTAGCAAGTGGAACCATTACTCTCCAAAGATATTTAAAATCACTACAACCATCAACTTTTGCCGCATAATAAAGCTCATCTGGTATTTGTTTGAAATTTTGTCTTAATAAGTATATATGGAAAACCGTTACAAGAAACGGCACTACCATTGCAAAGAAGGGGGATCCCGTAAAGGCAACACTATTTTTAGTCCAACCAGCCTTTGATACCGTAATATAGTTAGAAATTACCATCATCTCGCCTGGTATCATCATTGTAGCCATCATTACTGTAAATACAATGTCTCTTCCTTTAAATTTAAGTCTTGAAAGTGCAAATGCTCCAATAATTGATAAAAATGTTCCAAGTATTGTTGATGAAATTCCTACAATCAAAGTATTCATCATATACTTCCAAAAACTATCCGATGGACTATTTTCTCTGGCTATAATTTTATTTTTAGTATCATTTAGCTCTGTTTTAAGATTATCTAAAATGCCTTTTGCTTCTTCATAGCTAATTATTTTTTCATAAATTTCAAAATATTCTTTTGAATATTTTTCATTTTGATTTGCTTCAAACATTTCATATTTTTTCTTATCTTGTTCTATTCTAGTTTTGTTTTTCTTTTCATACTCTTTGAAAATATTTGATTTATTTTCTAATTCATTCTTTTTTAGTTGAATTTCGGCTATCTCATTTTTTATTTTAGTAATCTCGGAATTTTTTAAAATATACTCAGCTGATCCAATAGTTAGATTTTTTAACTCGCTTTCAAGATCTCTTAATTTACTATTTTTACCAGATAGCTCACCATTTAATTTTTTAATCTGGTCTTTTATTTCATTAAATTTACCTTTTTCATTTAAATAAGCATAATAAGAATATCCTGTTGCATCCATTAACATAAGTTCTTCTATATATTTTTTTGAATATTTTAATTTTCCATCTTCTAGAAATGATGAATTAAGATGCGCTTCGAATTTTTTTGCTTTTTCATCAATTTCTAAAAGCTTTTTCTTATTAGTGTCATAGTTCGCTAGTTTTTTTAATTTTTCAACTTCTTTACTTTGTTCATCAATTTTACTAGGTAAAATATTCAATCTCTTATTTAATTCGTTTAACTCAACTTTTTTCTTACCTAAAAAAGCAATTCTAAAATTATCAAAAGTCCACTTATGAGGATAAAAAGTTGGAACATCTCGCTCAATCTCAGCTGCTGTTTTAAAAGATGTATTTAACATCCAGTAAAACGGAATTATAATTATAAGAGCCATAATTGAAAGAAATAAGATAGTAAATGTCTTACTTATTATATTTCCTACTTTTTGTTTTTTTAATTTCTTCTCTACATCCATAAAATTCTCCTAATAATGCACACGCTTTTTAGCAAAGTATGTAT
>CAUTNH010000039.1:0-5844 GCA_963540225.1 uncultured Acholeplasmataceae bacterium
AGTGCAAGTTTTGCTTCTTTTTCAAGTTCGATTTGTTTTTTAACTTTATTTAATTCTTTAATATTTCCATCAAGAGTTAGAACTTTTTCACTTTCACAATCAAAGAAGTGACACTTATTCATATCAAAAGTTAAAACAACTTCTTGTCCCATTTTAATATCATATCTTGCATCAACCGATGCTGAGAATGTTGATTCGCCAAGTTGGGCATAAATATGTGTTTGTGCTCCTAAAAGTTCTGCAACATCTACTTTAACTTTAACAGTTGAATCAGGATAAGTTTTTTGAACTATTTCATCATCGTGAATATCCTCCGGTCTTATACCTAAAATAATTTCTTTATCAAACATATCATTAGCTTTGATTAGTTCAAGTTTTCCGGCAGGTATTTTAATTTTGTAAAATTTATTTAAATCCTTTTCATCGCCTGTTTCAAAATATCCATTTTTTGAAACAACACCACGAATGAAGTTCATTGGTGGGGTTCCAATAAATCCACCGACGAATACACAATTAGGATTATCATAGATTTCTTTTGGAGTTCCAACTTGCATAATATATCCATCTTTCATAACTACAATTCTTGATGCCATAGTCATAGCCTCTACTTGGTCATGGGTTACATAAACTGTTGTTGTTTCAAGTCTTTGATGAAGTTTAATAAGCTCAGATCTTGTTTGAACCCTTAGTTTTGCATCAAGGTTTGAAAGTGGTTCATCCATTAAAAATACCTTAGCATCTCTTACAATAGCTCTTCCAAGAGCAACACGTTGTCTTTGACCACCTGATAATGCTCTTGGTTTTCTATCTAGATATTTACTAAGACCAAGGGCCTTGGCTGCCATTTCAACTTTTTTATCAATTTCTGCTTTTGGAACTTTTCTAAGTTTTAAGCCGAATGCCATATTTTCCCTTACAGACATATGAGGATAAAGCGCATAGCTTTGAAAAACCATTGCAATATCTCTATCTTTTGGAGGAACATCATTAACTACAACATCATCAATATATATCTCACCACTTGTAATTTCTTCAAGACCTGCGAGCATTCTTAGTGTAGTTGATTTACCACAACCAGAAGGACCTACAAAAACAATAAATTCTTTATCTTTAACGTCAAGTTCAAAATCAAAAACTGCTTGAACTCCATTAGGATAAATTTTATTAACTTTTTTAAATTTTAAAGTAGCCATTAAATACCCCTTTATGCTTAATTATTTTTATTATACAACAAAGCAGTTATTTTTCCAAAAATTGTGTAAACGCTTACATTAAATACTTTAATGTATATTTTAAAAAAATTGTATACATTATTTAGATTAGCCAATTGAATTTTCCATTTCCATTTTAATAAGTCTATTTAACTCAACTGCATATTCCATTGGCAAAAGTTTTGAGAAAGGCTCAATAAAACCCATTATAATCATCTCGGTTGCATCTGATTTTTTTATGCCTCTACTTTGAAGGTAGAAAAGCTGTTCTTCATTTATCTTTGAAACTGTTGCCTCGTGTTCAAGATAGGCATTTGAATTATTCACAATATTAAAAGGAATTGTATCACTTGTTGATTTATCATCAAGAATAATAGTATCGCATTCTATATGACTTTTAGCATTTATGGCTTTTTTATCAATGAATACTTTTCCACGGTAGTTAACTTTTCCCCCATCATAAGAGATTGATTTTGAAATAATTGTTGAACTAGTATTAGGGGCAAGATGAATCATTTTAGTTCCTGCATCCTGCACTTGATTTTTACCAGCAAGCGCAATTGAGATAGTTGTTCCTTTGGCTTTTTCACCTTTTAAAATACAGGCAGGGTATTTCATATTTATATAACTTCCCATATTTCCATCAATCCACTGCATATTACCATTTTCTAAAACTTCAGCTCTTTTAGTAACTAAATTTAAAATATTGCTAGACCAGTTTTGAATAGTTGTATATCTAAATGTTGCATTTTTTTTAACATATACCTCAACAACCGCAGCATGTAAAGAATCTTTAGAATATATTGGAGCAGTACAACCTTCTACATAATTTATACTAGAATTTTCATCAACTATTATTAATGTTCTTTCAAATTGTCCAAACTGTTCTGAGTTCATTCTAAAATATGATTGGATAGGTTTTTCTAAAATGACATTTTTAGGAACATATATAAATGATCCACCACTCCAGCATGCAGTATTTAAAGCGGCATATTTATTATCCGATTCTTTTACTAGTTTAGCAAAATATTTTTTTAATAGCTTAGGATATTTTTTTAAAGCAGTATCTGTATCAAGATAGATTATTCCTTTTTTTTCAAGTTCAACTTGACTACTATGATATACAACCTCACTTTCAAACTGGCTTGAAACGCCAGCCAGAAATTCTTGTTCGGCTTTAATTACTCCTAATTTATCAAAAGTATTTTTTATCTCTTCTGGAACATTTTCCCATTTATTTTTAACTTTATCAGTTGCTCTTATAAAGTATGTATAATCATCAAAGTTAATAAAATTCAAATCTATACCCCATTTAGGATTTTCCAGTTCTATAAATTTTTTATAAGCCTTAAGTCTTAACTTAAGCATCCATTTTGGTTCTTTTTTAAAAGAAGAAATTTCTTTTACAACTTTCTTAGTTAATCCTTTATTTAATTTTATATTATTTTTAGTATCTGTACTAAATCCGTATTTATAATCATTATTAAAAGAATTATTATTCATTTATAACTCCTTTTTTAATATCCAAAATTATATCTTTTAATGTAATCCAAGAAAGACTTGCGCATTTAACTCTGGCTGGGAAATCCTTTATACCACTAAATGCAAGCAACTCACCTTTTAAAATGTTATCATCATATTTTTCACCACGAATAAGTTTTAAAAATTCATCTATTTTATATAATGCTAACTCAAAATCTAAACCTTTAATTTCAACAGTTGAAATAGATGTGCTGGCTGTGCAAATCGAGCATCCTTGGGAGTGTTGGATGATATCAGTAATTTTATTATTATCATATTTTACAAATATTACAATATCATCACCGCAACTAGGATTGTAACCTCTTTTTTTTATATATCCATCGACATTTTGATCTACTAGTTTATTTCTTGAATTATTGGCATGATCTAAAATAACTTCTCTATATAAGTTTTTAATATCCATTAAATACCAGCCCCTTTAAAAAAATCTATACATTTTCTAAGATTATAAAAAAATTTATCAATATCATTTTTAGTTGTATATATTCCGTATGATATTCTCACGCATCCACCTTGATAGTTTAAGTATTTTAAAAGTCTTTCAGCGCAATGAAAACCAGATCTAAGACATATATTTTTCTCGCTTAAAAAATGACCAATATCGTGTGGGTGAATATTTTTAACATTAAATGAAAAAATAGGAATTTCAGGATTTTTATTTAAAAGAATAACATCTGGATACTTTTTAAAATTATCTAATGTGTACTTAATTAGCTCTTTTTCATCTTTTAAAATATTATCAAATCCTATTTTATTTAAAAACTCAAGTGATGCTTTAAGAGAAATTGCTTGTGAGATATTAGGAGTTCCTGATTCAAAATCATATGGTGGTTTTTTTAAAAGTGGTAAATTATTATCATACCCACTAATAGTTCCACCACCCAGTTTATATGGAGTAATTTTTTCAAGTAGTTCATATTTACCATATAATACTCCTAAACCGTTTGTAGAGTATATTTTATGAGCAGAAAATGCTAAAAAATCTATATCTGATTTTTTGACATCTATTTTTATATGCGATATTGCCTGAGCAGCATCTAAAATAACCTTTGTATTATTTTCATGACAAATTTTAATTATTTCATCATAGTTTATTAAATTTCCTAATACGTTAGATGAAATAGCAATTATCAAATATTTTGTATTAGGTGTAAGCATACTTTTTAATAATGAAGGATTTATTTTAAAATTACTATCGAAATCAATTAGCTTAATCTTAAAATTAAATTGTTTTGACATATTATACCATGGCAGATATGAAGAATTATGTTCAAAAATAGTTGTAATAACTTCATCATCTTTGCTTAAATCTTTACCTAGACTATTTGCAAGCATATTAAGAGAATCCGTTGTTCCTGATGTAAAAATTATTTCATCTTTTCTAGAATTTATAAACTTGGCAGTTGTAATTCTTGCCTCTTCATATAAATTAGTTGTTAAAAGTGCTGTCTTATACATTCCTCTATCAATATTTACGCCATATCTTTTAAGGAAGTTTGCTTCAGCCTTTATACAATTTGATAATTTTAGTGATGATGCAGCACTATCAAGATATATGTCTTTTTTATTATTTTTAAAATATGGAAATTTATTTTTTAACTTCATAAATTTTCTCGACTTCTTTATTTATTATTTTTTTAATCTCATCGTTTTTTATCTCTGATATAAAAGGAGAAATATAGCCTTTTAAAAGAAGAAGTTTAGACATAAATTTATCTATCCCACGACTTTCAAGATAGAATAAATCATCTTCATTTAGTGAACCTACTGATGCCGAATGCGCTGCTTTTACATCGTAGTTATCAATTAAAAGAATAGGGTTTAAATGAATTGTAGAATTTTCTAGATTCATTCCTTTTAGTGTTTGAATATTTTCGGATTTAATAGCATTATTACTAATTTTACCAGTGCAGTTAATTATCGCTTTTGACCTTCCTTTAGAAATTGCAAATATATCTTGATTAATAATGTTTCTACCATTTTTATTTTCAAAGTTTAAATTTATAACTTGGGATGAGTTTTGTTTAGATAAAACAAGTGATTTATGGGATATTTTAGAATCATTATCAAATAATAAAATATTAAAATTAGCATCAATCTTATTTGATATAAAGATTGTATATATTTTTATATTTGATGAATTGTTTATTTTTCCATCTACATATATACTATTATAATTATTATCTAGAAATAAAAAATAAATATTTTTATTAGTAGTACTATTATTGCTTATAATAATTTTATCTACATTATTTTTAATGTTAAAAAATACATTATCAGCTTCTAATGTATCAATTAAAATATTATAATTATTTTTAATTTCTAAAATATTACAACACTTATTTTTCATTTATCCAGTTATATCCATCTTTATCAATTTTTTCAATTATTTCATATCCACCATTAGCAACAATTTTTCCATCTTTTAAAACATGAACATGGGTTGGTTTTATATATTCAAAAATTCTTTGATAATGAGTAATAATTAAAGTACCCATTTCTTTTGATTTGTTATTTAAATTATTACCTATTGCTTTAAGAGCATCTACATCAAGACCTGAATCAATTTCATCAATTAAAGAAAAATGTGGATTTAAAAGTTTTAATTGTAATATTTCATTTCTTTTTTTCTCTCCACCACTATAACCGTAGTTTAAATATCTTGAAGCAAGATCTTCTGATATTCCGACTTCTTTGGCTGTAGATTCATACTTCATAATAAAGTCATACAAATTTATTGGATTTGATAGTCTTGAATTTATTGCAACCTTTAAAAAGTCAGAGTTTAAAACTCCTTTTATTTCAGCGGGATATTGCATAGCCAAAAATATGCCAAGTCTTGATCTTTGGTCAACTGTTATATTTTTAATAGATCTACCATCAAATAAAATATCACCTTTTGTAATTTTATAAATAGGATTTCCCATTATAACATTAGAAAGAGTAGATTTACCAGATCCGTTTAATCCCATTAAGGCATGAACTTCACCAGTTTTTATTTCTAAATTAACACCTTTTAATATTTCTTTATCTCCTACTTTGGCGTGAAGATCTTTTATATTTAATGTATGCACACTTATCACCTTTAACT
>CAUTNH010000040.1:0-5622 GCA_963540225.1 uncultured Acholeplasmataceae bacterium
GCACATTTTACTGTGCGTCTTTTAGAGCCTTATTTCTTTACAGCCCCTTTTTTTATGGTTTTTTAGGTTGAGCGTTATTATACTCAGCAATCATTTCTCTAACTTTTTCAATTGGAATAGCATAACAGTTAGGATCTGTACTTGATATATCGGTTGATCCTGCAAAATTTACTCCACATATTTCAAAACGAGAATTAAGAAGTATACCTCCACTTGAACCATGATCTATTGGAGCATTATGTTTTATTGTTTTAAAATCAGGACTAACTGAATCTTGAACATTAATTTTTTCATATCCTTGAACATATCCTGCTGTAATTGTATTTTTTTGTCCTTTTGGTTGACCGATAGCAATTATACTATCTCCTATACTTGGATTTGATTTAGCAAGTTTAAGAGGTTTTAAATCTTTTATTGAATCACTTTCCCAAAAAGAACCACCCCATAAGTTATCTTGCTTTTTATAAACAAAAAGAAGCGCTAAATCATATTTAGGACGATAGGCAAGTAAATATCCTTGTGCCCTTTCTTTTTTATAATTTTCTATTTCTATATTTTCAATTGGTGATATTTCACCATTTAATTTTTCTGTTACAACATGCGAGTTTGTAAGAATATAATATCCTTTTTTAGTTTCATAAAATACACCACCTGATCCTTGAGATGTTCCATTATAGCCACTTGCATAAACCGTAACATTTGCCTTAATTATTTCTTGTTGTATTTTATTTATAATTGAAAAATCAAGTACTGATTTTGCAAAAATAATCTCGTTTCTATCGGCAGTTGCATCATCTGTTAACTCTTTATTAAAATATGAATCATAATAATATCCTTTAACAGCAAATTTACTATCTTTTAAATTATTATTTATATAAGGAATTTTATCGCCTTTTCTAACTTTAACAATTTTACTTGAAGTACCCTCAGCACTTACAAGTAAATAATAATAATTTATTTGATCATATTCTCTAACTTCTTTATTTGCTTTAAATCTTATATCTTGAGAAAATTTTTCATAATCATCTTTATTTTTTATCTCATAAGATATTTCATATTCAGTATCTTTAATATGATCTTTTTCAATAATAGTAAAATTACTTTCTTTTATTTCTTGCTTATCATATGTTTTATAAAACATTAAAACTTGTTTAATTCCATCGATTGTTATTTTATATGTTATTTTACAAGTATTGCCAACAAATTCTTGTTTTACTATTTCAATATCACTATTGTTTAAACTTGCAGTAATTTTATCGTTTGGTTTTTCAGGCTTACGCTTATCTTCATCAGGCTTTTTATCTAGTGTGCAAGCTGTAAGAAAAAGACCTAAAATTAAAAATAATAATATATTAAATAATATTTTTGATTTTCTCATTTTATCCTCCTTTATTTAAAGAAAATGGATTGCTTGGCAATCCAATTTGTTATCTATCTTTATTAACTCTTTTTTGTCTATTTAGTTTTTGACGCATTTTTCTGTCAACGCTTGGTTTAACATAGAACTCTTTTTTTCTTGCTGCAGCAAGATCACCAGATCTAGAAACATCACGTTTAAAACGTTTTAAAGCGTCTTCTAAAGTTTCTTTTTCTTTAACGACTGTTTTTGGCATAACAACACATAGCCTCCTTCCGATATTTAATAACCTATTTTGTTATAAATCTTGATGCAATAGCAAGACCTATAAAAATAAACGAAAGTACAGCAGTAGCAATTTTAAGACCTTTTTCAAGACCATGAACTTTTCTATTTTTAAAAAGTTCAGATGACTCACCTGAAAAAGCATCTTTAATATCGTCATTTGATTGTTGTAATAATACAACTACTATTATAAATATTGATACAACAAGTAGTACATAATCAACCCAAGACATTTTCTCACTCCTAATACTAATACGATAATGTATTTTAACAAAATCAAAATTCAAAGTCAAATAAAAAGGAAAAATTATTTATTTAAAACTTTCTTTACATTTTTAAAATTTGATTTACATACCATATCAACAATTTTTTCACCTTTTAATTTAACTAGCTCCTCTAAAAAAATTGTTGTATTTGCTCCTGCACCTTTTGGAAATGTCATACCAAATTTATTTTTAAGTAAATCAAAACTCATTAAAAACATATACCTTGCAATAACAGCAGCGGCGGCGACTGATTTGTGAACATTTTCAGCTTTTTCATAAAATAAAATATCACGATGAACAAATTTTTCATCTTTTAAATATGAAAAATAGTTTTCTTTTGAACAAAATTGATCCAAAATTACAGGAATAGGTTTAGGATATTTAGTGATTGTTTTAATATATGCTTGATTATGAAGCAATGCTTTTATCTTATTTAGATTATATCCTTTTTTTACTAGTAAATTATATTCGTGAGGAGATAAAATTATAAGTGAATAAATAAGTTTTTTTAAAATAATGGGAGCAACTTTTCTTATTTCATCATCACTCATTTTTTTAGAATCACGAATGTTTAACTTATCAAGTAGCTCAAAATCTTTTTTTCTTACAATAGTAGCACAAACTACGACAGGTCCAAATAAATCACCTGTTCCAACTTCATCTGAACCTATTGCCTCATAGTCTACTATTTTTAATTTTTCTTTAATAAGTCTTACTTTTTCATATATATCGTTACCTTTTATTACAACTGAACCTGTTTGGTAGGCAATTATTTCACATTTATCTTTAACACAATGAAATAAAACATATTTATTTTCATCCTTGATTAAATAAGACTTGCAAAGTCCTAAAAGATTTTCTATTTGCAATTTTGAAAGTTTTATAGTAAAGTAATTCATACATAATTATTATACCATAAGTTATATTAAAACTAAAAGGAGCAAAATGAATAATTTTTTTAAAAACTTAGACTTTAATTTAATAATTGATGAAATAAATAGTTTTTTATTTTCTAAAAGACTAAAAGAAAAAGGTGAAGATAATTTTAAAATCTTATCATATGATGAAATAACTAATTCATTTAATGTGATATCTCATATGAAAAAAGCAATTCTTAATGTTGGAATTTTTCCTTTTTCTAATGAATATGACATTAAAAATATACTTGGAAAAATTGAAAAAGGGTATATTTTGAATTGTTTCGATCTATTAAATATAAGATATGAAATTCTTGCATCAAAAAATATAAGAACTCTTTTAAATAGTCTAAGAAAAGAAAGCGATGATTACTCTTATTTAATAAAGGTATTTGAAGAGATTTTTCCACATTCATACATCCTTGAAAAAATAGAAAAAACAATCGATGAGTTTGGTAATTTTAAACCAACCGCAAGTAAGACTTATAAAGATTTAACTGATAAAATAAATATACTTGATGAAAAAATAAATCAGATATTAAATAAGTTAAAAGATGAAAATATTAAATATTTATTAAATAAAAATATTCAATTAAAAGAAAATAAAAAAACTCTTCTTATTAAATCATCTTATAAAAATGTAATAGATGGCGATGTTATTTCATCATCAAATACTAATGGTGGATATTTTATAGAACCTAATAAGACAAGAAAAATAAACCAAGAAATAAATATTTTAAAAGAAGATTTAAAAAAAGAAGAAAATAGACTATTAAAAGAAACCACCCTAATTATTAGAAAAGATTTATTAACTCTTTATAAAAATCAATTATATTTTGAAGAAATTGATCTTATATATGCTAAGGCAAAATATTCTATAACTCACAACTGTAATGAGGTTATAATTAGTAAAAATAAAGAAATTATGCTTTATGAAATATCCCACCCAATTGTAAAGGATGCAGTTAAAATTGATTTTATATTTGATGAAAATAAAGACGTGTTTTTAATTACAGGCCCTAATGCAGGCGGAAAAACTGCTGCAATAAAATCTGTTGGTTTAATAATTTTAATGGCTAAATACGGCTTACATCTTCCATGTAGTAGTAAATCTAGCATATTTTTATTTGATAATATTTTTACAGATATAGGAGATCATCAATCAATTACTCAGTCTCTTTCAACATTTTCATCACATATTAAAAATATAAACAAAATAATTAAAAATGCTACTTTTAATGATTTAGTAATACTTGATGAGATAGGAAGTGGAACAGATCCTATAGAAGGTTCTGCTCTTGCAATTAGTATAATAGACTACTTTATAAATAAAAAAATAAAACTTATCCTAACAAGCCATTATTCAGATTTAAAAAAATATATATATAATCTTAATAGTTCAAAATGTGCTAGTGTATCATTTGATATAAATAATTTACTACCACTATATAGGCTTTACTATGATATTATTGGTTCATCATGTGCAATAATGATTTCAGAAAGGCTAGATCTTGATAAAAGCATAATATTAAATGCTAAAAAAATTCTAAATAATATTAAAGATAAAAAAGATGTAGAAATTGAAAATATCGCAAGAAAAAATACTGAGCTAAAAAATCTAGAAGATATTTTAAAATCTAGAGAAAGCATTTTAATAAAAAAAGAAGAAGAACTTGAAAATAATATAAAAAAATATAAAATAGAACTTGACCAAAAATATAAAGATATGGAAAGTAGTCTAAAAATAGAATATGAGAAATCAATAAAACTTTTAAATGATAAAATTAAAGAACTTGATAAAAAAAATACCCTCCCAGAAATTGCAAGCGCAAAATATCTTTTAAAAAGCAATATTATACCAAGTGAGAATAATATAAGAAATACTATATTTAAAATTGGTGATAGTGTAAAAGTAATACCACATAATAAAATAGGGAAAATAATAGATATTAAAAAAGGGAAATATTTAGTAGATTTAGGAAATATTAAACTTAACTATGATGGTTGTGAAATAGTTTTATCAGATGAGATAAAAAAAGAAATAAAACCCCTTAAAAAGAAAAATAATGCAAATGATGACATTAAACCCTATGAGACGATCACAATCGATTTAAGAGGATTTAGATATGACGAAGTATCTGATATGCTTGATAAAAAAATAAGTGATGCTCTTTTAATAAATCAAACATATATAAAAATAATAACAGGCCATGGAAGTGGAGCAGTTAGAAATGCTTGCCTTGAATATATTAAAAAAAATCCAATTATAAAAAAACATAGATTTGGAAATGCTAGCGAAGGATTAAACGGTTGCATAATAATTTATCTTTAAGCAAATTTAAATTTTAAAATAATAATATATGATATTATTAAAAAAAGGAGAGATAATATGATCTTAGAATATAATGGTAACGATAATAAACAAAGTCTTTTAGATTATTTAAAAGATAATATAAAAAATCAATATAAAAAAGCAGTAGTGGATTTTTTTGCAACATGGTGCGGGCCTTGTAAAATGCAATCTGAAACATTTCACGAAACAGAATCAGTTTTAAAAGAGGTAGTTATTGTAAAAGTTGATATTGACAAATACCAAAATCTTCCTGGTGAATTCTCAGTTCGTGGTGTTCCTACAATTTATTTATTTAATCAAAAGCAAGAAATAATAAATAAAAATGTCGGCTTTATGCCAAATCAAGCTTTTATTGAATGGGTTCATTCTGCCGAATAATTCATAAATTTAAAGGGGCTGTAAAGAAACAAAATAAAAATTGTTTCCTACAGCCTTTTTTTCTTG
>CAUTNH010000041.1:0-5432 GCA_963540225.1 uncultured Acholeplasmataceae bacterium
CCTAAAATCACATACGATCTTGATGGTGGAGTTTGGACTGAGAAAAGATTTAACAATGTGGTTGAAAATGAAATTGAGGATTTTTTAGATGAGCCTAAAAACCATACAAAAGAAGGTTTTATGTTTTTAGGTTGGTATATTTTATCAAAAAATGAAAAAGGGGAACTTATAGAAGCTGGAAAAGTTGATTTTTCAAATTATAGAGTATTAGAATATTCCATAACTTTAAAAGCTAAATGGCAAAAATGATTTTTTAATAAATCATTTTTTATTTTTAGGAGGTTTTATGAAAGATTTTTTTAGAGACTTATTAACTGATAAAAAAAATGCAAAAGCAATTATTACAGGCTTCGCATATGATAAAGGGGCAAGTTGTGGTAAAGGGGCAAGATATGCTCCTTATAAAGTATTTGAACTTTCTGGATATCTTCCTCCACTTACAAAAGATGGCTATCTTATAAAAAATAAACTATTTAATAATGGAATTTATAAAATAAAAAATCTTGATGAAATTAGTAAAATCTGTGATGGATTATATAAAAGTGGTAAGTTAAATATTTTTATAGGTGGAGATCATTCAATATCTATAAACACAGAAAAGGAATTTATAAATCATTGTAAAAGCAATAATCTTAATCCTGTAATAATTCATATTGATGCTCACCCTGATTTTTGTAAATCATATAATGGTTCAATTTATTCACACGCCTGCACAAATTATAGAAGTATGGAAAATGGTTGTAATAAGTTTTTTTTAATCGGAATAAGAGGTTTTGAATATGAAGAAACTATTTTATTTAAAGAAAAAGATTTTATAAAAGTTTATAAGACATTTGATTGTATTAAAATTAAGCCAGAAGATTTAGCTTGTGAAATTATTAAAAATATAAATCCTGAGGATGCAATTTATATCTCCTTTGATATCGATGCAATTGATCCAGGCTTTGCACCTGGAACAGGTACCCCTGAGGCTTTTGGACTTAATCCTAATTATATACTTGAAATTTTAAATATATTTTTTAATAAGTTAAATATTCTTGCTATTGATTTTGTCGAAATATCACCTAAACTTGATGTAAATAATATTACAAGTTGGTTATGTCTTAAATATTTATACGAAATTTTATATAGCTTAAAAGGAGATAAATAATGTCAGATAATATTAAAAAACATTTAATGCTTGATCTTTACGGTTGTAGAGAACACTCGCTAAGTGATCCACTAGTTATTAATGATTTACTTAATGAGCTTGCTTATGAACTTAAACTTAACCCAATAACTCCACCAACTCTAATACCATACTATTATGGAAAAATTAAAAATGATGTTGGTATTAGTGCATATGTTCTACTTGAAGGTGGACATATTACAATTCATACATTTCCTATTAGAGAATGTTATTTTGTAGATATTTTTGCAAATAAAGAATTTGATGATAACATCGCCTTTAATTATTTAATGGATGTATTTCCTTTTGATAAAGATAACTCTATAAAATCTCTTACATATAGATCAGAACCTATGCAGGTTGAACCATATTCAGATGATTGTGATTTTGGACCACACCTAATGGCTCAGATAAATGTTAAGAAAAATTTAACAATGGAAAATATGTTTGACTATCTAGAAAATCTTGTAAAAAATATTAATATGGAGCCAATATCCCGTGCTAATATTATTAAAGCAAGAAATGATAAAAATAATAAATTTATATCAGGAATTATAGTAATTGCTCAAAGTCATATCGCAATGCATTATAATTTAAAAGAGAAAAAAATATTTGCGGATATTTTTTCTTGTTCACCATTTGAGTATGACTTAGTAGAAGATGAGCTAAAATCTCTTGGTGATATTGAACTAATTGAACTTATTCCACGCGGAACAAAGCATATTTATAAAATTAAATCAGAGCCAAGAGAAAGGTCTAGAAGTGCCTCATCTAAATGGCAAAAAGTTTTAAAAATAAAATAAGAAGGAATATTCCTTCTTATTTTATTTTATAGTTAAAAGTGATAACTTCAACTTACTCAAAAGTAAAACTTATATCATTTCAATCAAAATAAATCTTTTAATACGAATAATTGATCATCTGTTAATCGATTTTGGAGAAAATCAAAATTTTCATATCCTTTTTGATTTTTGACTTTTTCTATAATTTTTAAATCATATAATATATTTATAATTTTATTAATCAAAGCCTTGTCCTTTTTTTTATAAATTCCATATCCTATCTCTTTTTGTAAATTAAAAGCTATAATTGCTTTATCTTCATTACCAATCAAGAAATTTATAAGACTTTTATACCCAAACCTAAATGATGGATATTTATTATAAATATTTGAAATTGCAGATAGCATATTATTAATATCTTGTTTTAAATTGCTTTGTTTTAGTCTTTTGTTATCATTTATTTTTGTTTTATCTTGCGTAAAATTATTTCCAAACATCATAAAATTACACCCAGTGCCATCTTTTTTATAATTTGTACAGCCAAGCATTGTCTCCCTTTTATTTGATGAATTATTTTTTTTAATTGTTTTAACGATTAAATATCCATCATGGCAAGATGAACATTTAGAAATAGATAATCCTTCCTTGTTACCATTTAAATCATTTGTCAAAAATCCACATACTTCTGGATCGTTAGAACAAATCCATAATTTTTCAGCAGTGCTTAAAAATTTAAAATTAGAAGTTCTCCTTTGGAGTGGATATCCACAGTAAGGGCATTTATATTTTTTATTAGTAATATCTTTTGGATTTAATTCAACACCTCGTAAAACAACATTAGTAAAATTCTCCCTTATTTCCGTAATAAATTTAGATGGTTTGTTTTGGGGAGAAATTATATAAACTCTATTTCTAGTTCTTGTTAAAGCGACATAAAAAAGTCTTCTTTCTTCATCAAAATCAATAGATTCATTATCTTTAATAACTAGTTTCATTACTGGATCATCTTCTATTTTAGAAGGAAAGCCTAAAACATCATCCTTACCATTAATAATGATAACATTGTCCATGCCTAATCCTTTTGAAGAATGAGCAGTCATAAACGAAATATCTAAATTTGGATATTTTTTAGATTTTAATCTGTTTTTCTCCCAAAAAAAGAAATCATCCAATTTAGATAAATTCTTACCATCAAAATTATATCTCCCAATCAATAAAACATTTTTATCTATGCCATTTTTAATAACAATATCATCTAATGAATGTTCTATTGCTTCACCTAATCTATAAAATGGTCCGTGTTCTTTATCGTCTTTTTCATATGAATCATCATAACTCATTAGTATAATTGGGTCTTTAATTGATTTAGGTGATTTTAAATCTTTCGTAATTTGCTTCTTATTTTTCATTACAAATCCACCAGCGATATCAATTAATTCTTGTGAATTACGATAAGTTCTAGTTATTTTTAAAATATTAGCATATCTCATCTTTTCTTCAAATTTAGTAAACAATTCTATTTGTGCGCCACTAAATCTAAAAATCGATTGCCAATCATCACCTACAGCAACAATTTTTGCATCACTTGCTTGAGATAATTTTTGACATAAATCAAACCTTTGTAGTGATATATCTTGGTATTCATCAACAAAAATATAATCATATGGTAGCATATCATTCTCTGCTATTTTCTTATCTAGAACATTGACCGCTTCATTTATCATATCTTCAAAGTCAATACCACGCTCTTCCATCTTTTTAGTTTCATATACATGAAAACATACCTTGGCTATTTCCAAAAACAATTTAGTTCTTTCTGATTTTATTGAGTATTGCCATTCATCAAATTTAGTATTAAAGTCATAATTACATACTTTAAATCTATTTATAAAATTACATACTAAAAGAATAAATTTACTAAAATATTTATCTTCTGCTTTATGTGCAAGTCTTTGATAAATTTCAATATCATCTTTATCCTCAAATTTAATTCCACATTTAGTTAATTCTTCTTCTAGATGAATTATCAAATCTCTCCCATCATTATACTTTGAAAATGTATAAATAAGTCTAGTTCCGTGTTGCTCATGAAGTATAATTTTATCATTAATATGCTTTTTATATTTATCAAGTTCTTTACTTTTAAATCTATTATTTTTTCCATCTTCAGAAATACCAAAATGTTCCAGATATATTTCTTGACCATTATATTTAATTAAAAAATCGGGGCAATAAGGCTTCGTTGTATCATTAAAGCCATGCTGATAGATAGGTTCATAAACATAATTTATCCCTTTAATATATAAAAAGTTTGCAATTCTACATTCATCAATACTTCTTACTTTTTCATCATTAATAGTTATCTTCTTTTTTATCTGATCCTTATGATATTCATCTAAAACGCTAGTCAAATCACTTTTAATAGTTGATATATCATTAGAAAATAATGTTTTAAATAATAAAGAAGTTTTTTCAACATCAAATGGAATATTTAAGTATGATGCAAAGAATAATAGTATTTTCTTGATAAAATATTTATCATCTAATTTTTCTAAAAGATATTCTTTAATAACTTTATACATAAAATCTCTTTCTAAAATTTTATGTTTTTCGCTATAATTATTTTTTAGAATTGTATTTCCAATTGAATGAAATGTAGCAATATTAACTTTTAAATTTAATCTATTAAAACGCTCTTTTAGCTCATCTGTGGCCTTTCTTGTAAAAGATACTATTAATACTCGTTCTGGGTCAATTGCTTTAATGTCAACTAAATATTTGACTTTAGCTTCAATTGTTGTTGTTTTACCTGCACCAGCACCAGCAATAACTAATGTATAATCTTCATCTGACAAAACTACTCTTCTTTGTTCTTCATCAAGTTTAATGTTAGGATCATCACCAACTAAAACATTATCAAGATATTCTTTATCTTTCTTCAAATGGATATTTACATATTCCTCATTATGCCTTTTAATTTCTTTTTGAGTATTTTTATATAAATCAATTAAAGATAATAATCTTTTATAGTTAATTTTATTTTTTTTACACCAATCAATTAAAATATTATCTTTTTCAAAGGTATCAAATCTAGATATAGTTTCTGTTAATGAATTAAATCTTTCTGAGTAATCTTTTTTAGAGATATACTGGTCACTTAAAAGAATATTCTGTAAAAACAATGAATATGATTGCAATTTATTATATTCAGGTGATTCATTTTTGAATAATTTGGCCATCTATTTTTCCTTTTATTGCTCAATAATTGTATTAGTCTTTTAAACAACCAATTGGAACAATATATATTCCATCATTATTCCTATATGCAAAATCGCCTGTTGCAGTTAAAACCATTAAAAAAGAAGGTTTTTTCATTTTGCTTGAATCAATATTATCTGATAGTTTTTTTAAATTCTTAATTGCCTCATCAATTAGTGTTTCACCACCAATTTTAATTTCGATTAGTCCATATCTTGAATCTC
>CAUTNH010000042.1:0-5143 GCA_963540225.1 uncultured Acholeplasmataceae bacterium
CAAAATTAAATATATCAAAACTTGAAACACTATTAATATATTCTATTTCTAAAATAGCGTTTTCTCCATCAAATGGAATAGCATAGCAACTTGTTGTTTTATTGAAAAAACTCTGCGGATAAGTCTTTTTATAATAATTAGATTTTAAGTATAGTTCTTTCTCATTTATTTTATTAGATCCAATAAATTTGCTATATTCAATACATAATAAATACTTTTTCCCATCTTCGCTTTTTTTAATTTTTTCTACTCTTATTTTTAAATATGAACTGTTATTGGGAGTAATTTTTTTTATCTAGATATGAAAGTTTATAGACATATGAATTTTTAAAATCTAATATAGTACTTTTCTCGCTGTCAAATATCTTCATATTTTTTTTATAAGATGATAAATAATCAATTGAAAAAATAAATAAAATTATTAAGATTATAATAGTTAAGAATATTAAAAAGCCTATAAATATTTTAAAAGGTTTTTTAAATGTATTTTTTAATAGTCTTGATGCTCTCATAAATTATCCGTATGAAATAACTAATCCATTTTTTCTATGTGTAAACAATCCACATAAATTAAAGTACCATCATTTTTATAACCATAACTAATATATGAATTTATAAATGAAAAATATTTAAAATAATAATTTTTTTTGTATTCAATTTCTATAATATTTTCCTTAGTCTATTTAAAATGTAGACATTTGTTTCCCAAATTTTGGGAAACAAAAAAGCCCACACTATTAAGTGTGAGCCTAAGGAGGATTTTAGTCTCGAGCAACTACCATCCGATTGAACCTTTAGTTTTATCATTTTTAAAGCAAAATGTTAAAATTGGCATTATAAGAATGAATTCTAAAAATAATAAAAATGCTATAATATGCGTAACATTAAGTTGTGAGTTTTTTTAGAACAAGCAACGACTATACGATAGAGCCAAATAATAAAGCTCATTTATTTGTAATTTTGGCTCTTGGGTGTGCCTTTAAATATTCATTTTTTTGATATTCATTTGATATATGAGTATATATTTGGGTTGTTGATATATCACTGTGTCCTAATAGTTCTTGAAGAGTTCTTATATCAAGACCATTTTCTAAAAGATGAGTTGCGAATGAATGTCTTAGAGTATGCGGTGAAATATTTTTTTCTATTCCCGATTTTATAGCAGCCTCTTTTAATGTTTTAAAAAATGCCTGTCTTGTAAGTCTTTTACCTAAACTTGATGGAAATAAAAAAAGAGCATCAGGATTTTTTTTAAGAAGTTTAAGTCTTCCTTTTTCAAGATAATTAACAACAGCCTTAATTGCAACATCTGTTATAGGAGTAATTCTTTCTTTACTTCCTTTACCAATTATTTTTATATATTTTTCTTTTAAATGAAGACTTGCTAAATCAAGACCTAAAAGTTCACTTATTCTAAGACCAGATCCGTATATAAGTTCTAATATAGCACTATTTCTAAGACTTATAGGATCATCTCCTTCAAAACTTTTAAAAAGTTTTAAAACCTCATTAACTGCTAATACATTAGGAAGTTTTTGACTTATTTTAGGAGTTTTAAATTCCTTAGCAAAATCTTCTGAAATTTCACCCTCTAAAAACAAGAAATTTGAAAATGATTTAATTGCAGTTAATTTTCTTGCAACAGTCCTATCAGATGATCTTCTAAAAAGACTTTTTAAATAACTTGAAATATCATCTTTTCTTACTTGATAATAATATTTTATATTTCTATACTTTTTTAAATAATCATAATAAAGAGTAATATCTTTTAAATAAGCACTAATTGTATTATTGCTTAATCCAATTTCGTGAAGTAGATAATATTTATAACTGTTTAATAGCTCTTTCATAAAAACTCCTCAAAAACAATATTTCCAAGAAATAGTCCTTTTTTTGTAAATTTCAAATACTCATTAGAAATCTCAAGTAATCCTAATTCGATAAACTCAGTTATTTTAGGAAATAGTTTAATTATATTTTTATTATACTTAGAATTAATTTTTTTAATATCTATTCCTTTAATACATCTTAAACCCATCATAATTTCACGCTTTAATAAATCATTATTGCAATATTTTTCATATGTTATATTCATATTATTTAAATATTTATTAAAATTTTTACTTTGTGATATTTCAATATTATTTATAAATCCAACAGCAGATAAACCAAGGCCATAATATTCTTTATTTTCCCAGTAAATTTTATTATGAATACTTTCAAAGCCACATTTTGCAAATGATGATATTTCATACTGATTATAACCATATTTTTTTAAATATTTAATTATATATTCATAATATTTACCTGATGTATCACTCGATGGTCTAGGAAGTATATTTTTATTTATTAAATAGTTTATTCTTGTTCCATCTTCGATAATTAAATCATATGCCGATATATGATACGGATTTAATTTTTTTATAAATCTGATATCTTTTTTTAATTCTTTGAATTTTTGTCCTGGATAATTAAAAATTAAATCAAGTGAGATATTTTTTGTTAAATTATTTTTTATAAGACTAATAGAATTTTTAATTATTTTTTTAGTATGGAATCTATTAAGTAATGCTATTCCTTTTTTAGATATTGTCTCAACCCCAATAGAGATACGATTTATTTTATAATTTTTAAAAAGTTCTATTTGTTTCTTATCAATTAGTTCAGGATTTAACTCAATTGTATATTCAATAGGATTTATCATATCAAGAGAATCTAGTAATTTTTTTAAATAATCAAGCGGAATACTATTTGGTGTTCCACCACCAATATAAATTGTATCAATGCTACAAAAATCAGGCTCTATTTTTTTTATATCGCTAATTAACTTAGTAAAATAATTATCTAATATTTTAGAACTTGTTGAAATAATTTTTGAAAAAGCACAATAAGAACATATGCTTTTACAAAATGGTATATGAATATATAATCCTTTTTTACTCATCATTAGATGATTTTAAAATTGCTAAAAATGCCTCTTGCGGAACATCTACTTTACCAATTTTTTTCATTTTCTTTTTTCCTTCTTTTTGTTTTTCTAAAAGTTTTTTCTTTCTTGAGACATCTCCACCATAACATTTAGCAAGTACATCTTTTCTAAGCGCTTTTATAGTTGATCTGGCTATTATTTTTCCACCTATTGCAGCCTGAACAGGTACTTCAAACATTTGTCTCGGAATTAAATCTTTCATTTTTTCTGTTATTTGTTTTCCTCTTTGGAATGCAAAATCTTTATGAGCAATTACAGCAAGTGCATCAATTACATTACCATTAAGTAAAATATTTATCTTAATTAGTTTTGATTCATAATATTTATCTATTTCATAATCAAATGATGCGTATCCTTTAGTCTTAGATTTTAGCTTATCAAAAAAATCGTAAACAATTTCTGAAAGAGGCAAGAGATACCTTATCTCAACCCTTGTTTTATCAAGATATTCCATTGTGATAAACTTACCCCTTTTATCTTGACATATCTTCATAATTTCACCAACATAATCCTCAGGCGTAATTACATTAGCCTTAACATATGGCTCTTCTATTTTTTTTATATATTGTGCTTCTGGCATTTGGCATGGGTTTGTTATTTCAGTATAATCTGTATCGTTTTTATATATTCTATAAATTACAGAAGGAGCAGTTGCTATTATTTCAATATTAAACTCTCTAAAAATTCTTTCTTTTATAACATCCATATGTAAAAGCCCTAAAAAACCAGTTCTAAAACCAAAGCCTAGGGCTTGTGATGTTTCAGGCTCGAATACTAATGATGCATCATTTAATTTTAATTTTTCAAGCGCTTCTTTTAATGGTATATAATCATCGTTATCAACAGGATAAATTCCTGAAAATACAACAGGATTTAAATTTCTATATCCTTTTAATGGAGAATCTGTTGGATTATCTTTATAAGTTATGGTATCTCCTACACGAACAGTTTTAATGTCTTTAATAGATGCAACTAAATAGCCAACATTACCACTTGTAAGCATATCGCATTTTCTCATTTCAGGATTATAATAGCCAACTTCTATTACATCAAATGTTTTACCAGTTGACATCATTTTTATACTATCTCCTGGTTTTATTTTTCCATCAAATACTCTAACAAGAGGAATTACGCCTCTATATGTTTCATAAAATGAATCAAATATTAATGCTTTTAATGGTTTATCATCAGCATCTTTCGGAGGTGTTATATCAGTAATTACTCGTTCAAGAATTTCACTAATTCCAATACCATCTCTTGCACTTGCTAAAATTACTTTTTCTTTTTTTATTCCTATAACATCTTCTATTTCTTCTTGTACTTTCGAAATATCAGCATTAGGCAAATCTATTTTATTTATAACAGGAATAATATCTAAATTGTTATCCATAGCAAGATATAAATTAGCAAGTGTTTGAGCCTGTATACCAGATACTGCATCAATTACCAAAATTGCTCCCTCGCATGCAGCAAGAGAACGTGAAACCTCATAAGTAAAATCAACATGACCAGGAGTATCAATTAAATTAAAGCGATATAATTCTCCATTTTTTGCTTTATAGTTTAGCCTTACAGCATTTAATTTAATTGTAATACCTCTTTCACGCTCTAAATCCATTGAATCTAGAAGCTGCGATTTCATTTGCCTTTTATCAACTGCATTAGTTAATTCCAAAATTCTATCAGCAAGCGTAGATTTTCCATGATCTATATGAGCAATTATTGCAAAATTTCTTATATTTTCTTTTTTTATTTCTTCCAAGTATACCACCAACCATAAATTTAGTTTAATAAAATATATTTAAATTTTAACATATATATTTTTTATTATCTAATAAAAAAATTATTTTTTATAAAAATACTATTTTTTTTATCTTATAAAAGTTTTCTAAAAACTAAAATAACTTTCATTTTCATTTTAAAAAATACAAATATAGATTTTAATCGTACGAAGAATTTATTGCTAGAATTAAAGAATGTAATTTCTAATAATTCTTAGTAGAAAGGATATAAAATTTAAATATGCTAATGTACAAAAATAAATACCTTTTCCATTTTTATATTGACAAAAGCCGAATATAATATATTTTTGAAAAAAGAAGGGGCTGTAAAGAAACAAAATAAAAATTGTTTCCTACAGCCTTTTTTTCTTGG
>CAUTNH010000043.1:0-4246 GCA_963540225.1 uncultured Acholeplasmataceae bacterium
ATGGTATTTATTACAACTATCTATTCTTAGAACTTACAAAAGTTTAACTCAAATAAAAAGGAATAATTGTATCGCAAATGCAATTTCCTTTTTTACTTAATTTATAATTTTAGTTGAATTTTAAATTAAATATTTACATATTTTCACATTTTTTTAATTTTATAAAATTATTTAAAAATCGCAAAAATTTAATGACTTTATATGGAGTATTATTTTTATATAAATATTTTGGCTTTATAAAGCAATCATGAAATAAATTTATAAAAAATTATCAACATCTGTATAAAAGTTAAAAATGTGGGAAACTTATAAACAAAATCTTCACAATGTGGAAAAGTTGAAAACTTACTTTTTGGCTTTATCAAGCCATTTTTTTGATGTTATAATTTCAAATAATAAACAGAATGATATAATTTTTGAAAATAATATCCCACAAAAAATGTGGGAAACTAATGGTTGTTTTATTATCTTTTTTATGCTATATTATATAGGCATTATAAATAGGAGGACATATGGAAAAATTTCAAAAATTATGGCAGGATATTAAACAAAAATTAAAAGACCGATATAATGAGGAAACCTACCTCGATCTATTCGCAGAAACAAACGATGTCGTAAAGTTTGAAAAAGAACATATTTATGTCCTTGTTAAAAATGAATGGGTCCAGCAAAGAATAAATCAATTATATCTTCACCAGATAAATCAAGATGCAAGAAGAATATATGAAGATGTTATCGCTTTTAAATTTGTAACAAGAAAAGATATTGAGGAAAACCAAAATAAAACAAACGAATCAATTATTAAAAGTGTTCCTGGATATGCTAATACATCATTAAATCCTAATTATACCTTTGATAATTTTATTGTTGGTAAAAGTAATAATTATGCTTTTAAAGTTGCCATGAAAGTTGCAAGCCAACCTGGTGTTGTTCATAATCCTTTATATATATTTGGAGATGTTGGACTTGGTAAAACTCACCTAATGCAAGCAATTGGTAATTTTGCAATAGAGGGAAATTTAGATAAAAAAATATTATACGCAAAGGCTAATGAATTTATTGAAGAATACAAATATTATCTGGATAATAAAAATATTAGTTCGTTTACAAATAAATACAGAAGTGTTGATATGCTTTTGATGGATGATATTCAAATGCTGCAAAGAGCAACACAAAGCCAAAGCGAATTTTTCAAAATATTTGATAGACTAAAAAACGAAAATAAACAAATAGTAATAACTTGTGATAGGCTACCTAAAGATTTAAAAGATATTATGGATAGACTTACATCAAGATTTTCAGAAGGTTTAATAATTGATATAAACGTTCCTGATATGTCTCATAGAATTGATATTTTAAAACACGATATAGAAACGCAGTATGACCCAAGTAAATACTCCGAAATACCTGAAAATTGTCTTGAATATATTGCAGAACATTTTCCAACTAACATAAGAGATTTAAAAGGTGCTCTTGAAAGGGCAATGACTTATTGTGAAATTAACGAGGTTCCTCATAATCTACACTATTTTAAAGAAGCGCTAGATCTTCTTGTCTCATCAAAGAAAAAAACCGATGCACTATCTGAGAATAACTATGATAAAATTCAAAGTATTGTAGCATCTACCTATTCTATTACAGTTGATGCACTAATTGGAACATCTAGAGCATATAAAAATGCTCTTCCAAGACATATAGCAATGTATTTAATAAAAACTCTATATGATGTTCCATATAAAAAAATAGGAGAGATTTTTTCAAATAGGGATCATTCAACTGTTCTTGCTGCATGTAATAAAATAGAACATGATTTAAAATTCGATACAATGTTAAATAAAGCAATAGAAAACATAATAAAAAAGATAAAAGGTTAATAAAATGATTAAAATGTTAGCAAAATGTTGATAATTTTTATATAATTTAGCCATATAAAGCCAATTTTCTAAGTTATTAACATTTAAACAACAACCAATAATAATAAAATATAAAATAATAATAAATAAAAGGAGATACAAAATGCATTTTACTGTTGATAAAGAAATTTTTTTAAATCACTTAAATATTTTACAAAAAGGACTACCTGTAAAAACACCTCTTCCTGTATTAAACTCAATTAAAGTTGAAGTTAATGAAAAAGAAATGCTTCTTACAGCAAGCAATTCAGATATAGCAATTCAAACTAAAATAGAAGCACCATTTATAAATATATTAAATCCTGGAATTTCTGCAATACCTGGAAAATATCTTGCTGAGATTGTAAGAAGTCTTAATGCAAAAGAGATTGAAATCCAAACAGATGGGAATCAAAATATTATAATTAACGCTGATAGATCAACATTTAATTTAAAACTAATGGATGTAAACGATTATCCTAATATTTCATTTTTAAATGATAATAATGCAACTATTATTAATGCTAAGGATTTAAATAAAGTTATATCTCAAACAGCATTTGCTGCATCAGAAGATGAAAAAAGACCAATTCTGACAGGTGTTAATGTATATAATAAAGGTAAAATTTTATATATTGTAGCAACAAATGGCTTTAGATTAAGTCAAAGAAAAACTCAAAACTTTTTTGAAGGTGAAGATGTATCACTAGTTATACCTAAGAAAAGTTTAGATGAACTTCAAAAAATACTTCTTGCATATGAGCAAAAAGATATTAAAATTGTTGCATCAAAAACTCATGTTCTATTTTCGTTTTCTAATGTATTGTTTCAAACTCGTTTGTTTGAAGGAACATACCCTGATACTGAAAAAGTTATACCAAATGATTATTTAATAACTATTCCATTTAATAAAATAGAGTTAAAGGATGCAATAAAAAGAATCTCTATTATGAGCAATAGTTCATCTAAGGAAAAAGATAATTATAATTTAATAAGACTTATTCTTACAAAAGAAAGAAATATAGAACTTTTTTCAAGTAATTCAGAACTTGGTGATGCTAAGCAAATATTAACTCCTGCTGGTGAGATTAAAGGAAATGATTTAGATATTTATTTTTCATCAAGATATCTTACAGATGCTTTAAATGCTTGTGTATCTGCTGAGGTAGTTCTATCTTTTATAAATTCTAAAAAGGCATTTGCTATTAGTGGGAAAGATGACGAAAATTTAATTCAGGTAATTTTACCTGTTTCAAAACAATAAATGGATAACAGTTATTTTTATCTAAATTATAAAAATATCACATTAAAAGTATCAAGTCTTGGGGGAGAGGTAAAAAGTTTTCAGGTTGACAAAAAAGAAATTATTCATCAAGAAGATAATTTTTGGAAAGGCTCATCGACTCATCTTTTCCCAATTGTAGGAAAGTTAAAGGATAATAAGACTAAAATAAATAACAATGTATATGAGATGACAGGTCACGGTTTTATAAGGCATAGTCAATTTAATCTTATAAAAAAAACTAAAAAAACTTTAACTATAAAAAAAGACTATGATGAAGAAACACTAAAAAAATATCCATATAAGTTTAGTTATATCATAACTTATAAAATAGGAATAAACTATCTTATAACTAAAATTAAAGTAGTAAATAAAGATAATAAAGCGATATACTTTAATATAGGTGAGCATCCAGGTATAATTTTAAAAGATGATTTTGCTAATTATAAAGTATTGTTTAATAAAAAAGAATCTTTTAAAAGACCTTTTGTAAATAGTGATAAATTATTTGATTTTAGTAAGGTTTTAAAAACTTATGATAATGTAAACGAAATCAATTTAAACTATGAGTTATTTGAAGATGATGCGATTTTATTAAGCAGGATTAAATCTAGAAAAGTTTATCTTTTAAATAAGGAAAGAAAAATTCTGCAATTTTCTTTTTCCAATTTTAAAAGCATCGCTTTTTGGAGTGTTAAGGATTCTAAATTTATATGCTTTGAGCCATGGAATGGCTATGCTGATATTGTAGGAAATTATGAGTTTTTAAATAAACCTGACCTTATAAAATTAGTTAAAGGAAGTATAGTTTTTAAAACAAAAATAAAATTATTTAATAATATTAAAGATAATTTTAACTAGGAATAATTTACTTATAGTGGCTTAGTAAACAGTTAAGAAATGCAAAATTTTAAAATTATGCTATAATATCACTGTTTACTCAAAATGGAGGGGTAGCAAAGTGGCTAAATGCGGCAGACTGTAAATCTGTTCTCTATGAGTTCGGCAGTTCGAATCTGCCCCCCTCCACCACAATAAAAATAAGCTGGTATTATTATCAGCTTTTTTATTT
>CAUTNH010000044.1:0-4041 GCA_963540225.1 uncultured Acholeplasmataceae bacterium
TAAGGCTGCAAACTTGCGTTTTGCAGCCTTATTATTAGTTATAATTTCGAAACATTAGTTGCTTGCATCCCACCATTTTTACCAGATGCAACATCAAATGAAACCATATCTCCCTCTTTTAATTCCTTATAGCCATCCATTTTAATTTCAGAAAAATGAACAAAATATTCCTTGTCTCCTTCTGTTATAAAGCCGAAACCTTTGCTTGAATTAAACCATTTTACTTTTCCTTGCATATTAAACTCCTTTACAAATATTACATATATCATATAAGATATTACTTATTTTAAAAGTTAAATGGTCTTTGTGGGAAAATGTAAAATACTATTTTATCTTTATTGTAATAATTTCAAATGGATCAAATTTTAAATTATTACTAAACTCTTTATCTATATCTTCTTCAACTAAATTGCAAAATTTTATTTCGCTATAATCATTATTTATATTTAATTTTGCTTTTTGAACTTTATTAGTTGGATTATATAATCTTATAATATTTGACTTACCATCATATGACATTTTATATGCCGATAAAATTATTTTATCATTGTATAAATTTATAAAATTATTATAATCTAATTTATTAATAACAGGAAGATAATAAGTATTAAAGTTATTTGCTAAAAGATCAATTTCTACAATTGGATCATCGGTTTTTAAAGGTGCTAGTATGTATGAGTAATCAGTTTTACCTATACCTAATGTTTTACCAGGATAATCTGATGATCTTAATAAATTTATATCAAGAAGACCATCTTTTACAAAAAATCCATATTTAGATTTATTTATAAGACCAACTTTGTTTTTATCATCTTTTATCATTATCCATTTATGCCCACACATTTCATACTGGGCTTTTGTAATATTTGAATTGGTATTTCTTTTTCTTTTTAAATATCCAAATTGTATATCAAAATAACAATCATCTGTATCTATACTAATAGGAAATGATGTTCTTAGCATATATTTCATATCCAATAAATTACTATCATGATAAAAATAAATCAAGTCGCATTCTTTATCTACTACAACTCTTTCAACTATTTCAGAGTTTAAAAAGGTATAATGATTTATTATTTCAATGAACCTATCATATGATGAGACTTCTTGTTTTTTAAGTGTAGGGAAAATAGGGGTTTGAACTCTGTAGTTATCGCATATATCCCAACCATTTCCAAAGTCTTTATATACTGCTAGTTTATTTCCTTCTGGTTTTTCTAAAAGCTCAGTTTTGGTCAAATTATTATATATAGATAAAATATGACCTGTTGTAGATGATATTTTGATATTTAAGTTTTTAGTTTTTATATTATCTAAATCAACTACGTTATTATCCTTTTTATATTTTGCAAAATCACTATTAGTTGAAAGTGGCTCCATAATATATTCATAATATTCATCTTTTTTCTTTTCAAGCATATATCCTTTATATAAATTAGGATTAAAATAATAAGATGTGTTTTTTAAGCTTGACGATATTTCATCAATTCTTTTAGAAAGTATTTTATATCTTTTTAAAGATTCATCATATACTCTCATAATAGATGAGCCTGGTAATATATCATGGAATTGGTAAAGAAGTACTTCCTCCCAAATTTCTTTTATCTCATCATTATACTTACTAAAATTATTACTAAGACTTAAATATACCTCTAATGATCGAAGCTTTTCTTCTAATAAGCGATTATACTTTTTATTATTAGGAGCAGATGTATAGCATCCTTGATGGTTTTCAAAATAAAGCTCCCCACTAAATTTTGGAAGAACATCTTCATATTTTTTTAAATTTTCAAAAAATATATCAGATCTTGAAAAATCATTTTTAGCAATAGGATAAATATCTTTTTCTCTTATTATCCTTTGAACATGCTCTTCACCAGGTCCACCACCACCATCACCTATACCAAAAACATTTAAAAAAAGCGGTGCTTTTTCTTTTTCGGGATATTTTTTTACTGCATAAAGAAGAGAAGAAGGTCTTGTTGCAGAGTTATAAGTTCCCTCAGGAGGCATATGTGCAATAATTTTAGTTTTGTCAATACCTTCCCATATAAAAGACTTATATGGAAAAACATTAACTAAATTCCAAGAAAGTTTAATAGTCATAAAATAATCTAGTCCTGATTTTTTCATAATTTGAGGAATATTACCGGAATAACCAAACACATCAGGAAGCCACAAGTTTTTTACTCTAAAATTAAACTCATCTTTAAAAAAATTAACTCCGTGAAGCATCTGTCTTACAAGTGCTTCTTCACCTGAGATATTAGTATCTGCTTCAACCCACATACCACCTTGTGGTTCTATTCTACCTTCTGCAATATATTTTTTAACCTTTAAAAAGAGACTTGGATAGTCTTTTTTAAGCCATTTTAATTGTTGTGGCTGTGAGATACCAAAATTAAAATTTGGATACTTTTCTATTAAATAAACTGCATTTGAAAGATTACGAGCAATTTTTCTTTTTGTCTCTCTTATAGGCCAAAGCCATGCAAGATCCATATGAGCATGTCCTATTGAATATACTTTGATATTGCTTTTTGATTTATTCGTATAATATTTTTTAATTAAATTATTTGCAACCTCTAACAAATTAGGCTCTTCATAAATAATTAAATTAGATATTAAATCAAGATCATCTAAAAGAGCTTTTGAATATTTTTCATCACCTAAATCAGACATCATTAAATCATATAAAAACTCTAAATCATAGTAAAGCTTAAATAAATTATCATCTTTTTTAATTATTTTGCAATATTTAATTTTTGCCCCATCAGATAAAAATCCAAATAAATCATTAGCTGCTCCATCTACTAAAAACCTCACACTACCATCTGGGTTTATTAAATTATTTATCTCGTAGTCATATTTACCTGGTTCTCCCAAACATCTATCAAAAACAGATGAACCATTTGTAAATCCTTTTAAAGGAAGTCCATCTTGTGAAAAAAGTAGTAGTTCTCCATTAAAATCCATTGAAAGATAATAAATACTATCTTTTTCATAATTTGGAATAACTCCTTCAATTATAAACCAAGCACAATCAAATAATTTACCAAATGATTCTCCTACTTTAATTGGTTTATATTTTGTTTTATCAAGTAAATCTTTTGAAAAAGGTATTGGTTCTTTAGATTTTAAAGCATAAATATCTAAATCTACGATATCTTTTCTAAGCATTTTATCAAGCTTATTAAATATAGCATCTTTAATTTTTTGTTTAATTCTTAATAAATAATTATTATTAAATTCCATATAATCTCCTTAAATATGAGAAATAATCATACTTACATTTCCTGATAGTTCAGCCTCTTTTAAATTTGATGTAATAATAAAACTATCGCCTTTTCCTATTTCATAACCTTCAATTTTTCCACTTCCATCTAAAACCGTACAAAGTAGAAAATTATCATTTTGTAAAACCAGATCATCACCTCTACAATTAAGTAAGAACACATTAAAAAATTTAGATTTTAATAAAGTTGTAAATAGACTGTTTTTTATTTTTTTAACCTGCTTTAATTGATTTTTAATCTTATAAGGAACATTAATTACATCCTTTGCTTTTTCAATATGAAGTTCTCTTTTTTTACCATCAAGACCTAATCTGTCATAGTCGTATAATCTATATGTTATATCACTTGATTGTTGAACTTCTAAAACTAATGTATCCTCACAAAGTGCATGAACTGTTCCAGATGGTATATAGAAAAAATCATCTTTTTTGACATGTTTTTTTCTTAAAAATTCATCCCACTTATTATGATCAATTAAATAGTTTAATTCTTTTTTATTTTTAGCATTATGACCTATTATAATTTTTGTATCAATTTCAGAATCTAAAACATACCAACATTCACTTTTTCCGAGTGAACCATTCTCATTTAATTTTGCATATTTATTGTCTGGATGAACCTGAACACTTAAGTTTGAATTTGCATCAATTATTTTAACAAGTAGTGGAAATTGCTCGGTTTTACTTTTTTTAAATAGCTCAGGATGACTTTTATATACTTCATCAAGCCCAAGACCTTTATACTC
>CAUTNH010000045.1:0-3886 GCA_963540225.1 uncultured Acholeplasmataceae bacterium
TTGCATCATCAACATAAAATTTAATTAATGCATTGTTTCCTGTTTTTTTAACATATTTATTAGCATACGTCATACCAAATTTATTAGTTGCGTCAAATATAATTTCTCCTTGCTTAAAATTATTTTTTAAATCATCTATTAGTTTTTTAATATCACTTATTTCGCAATATTGAAATACTCCTGAAACTAAAAATAATGTTGGAATATTATTTTCTTTAACTTCTTTAAACCATGATGTATCAAATATATTAGATGTGATTAGATTTTCACCTTCAAATAGTTTTTTTCTTAAATTTATAACATCAGGAAAATCTATCCCATAACATGAAATATATGGATTATTTTTATACTTAGCATATGATGTATCAAGTCCTACACCAAGATAGACTAAATTGCATTTAGGATTAGATTTAATAAATTTTTCTATTTCATCATTAAATATATAGGCTCTTGCAACATTTGCCATTAACTGATATTGATTAGATTTATTTTTAATACTACTAAAATCAAATTTATCTTCAAGTGTAATTGCCATTTCATCAAAATAGTATGATTTAAAATTTTTAGATGCATATATTCTTGCATATAAAGGTATAAATAAAGTATTTTCTACTCCTTTTAATAAATTTTCCATATTATTCCCTCTTTCTATATATAATAATTATACTTCTTTTTAAAAATAGCAATTTGTTAAAACTAGAAAAGAAGTTAATTAGATTCTAAATTATATTTTCTTTGAATTGCTAAAAAAGTATTTAAAATATATTAATGGTTTAAATAAATATTTATTATTTAAAATAATTAACTATATTGGTATAATATTACTAATAAAGGAGAGATATTAATGTTTTTAAATATTTTAGCAAGTAAATGGAATAATATAGAACTTGTAGGTATATTTGCTGGAATTTTTATAATGGTTAGTTTTTTACCTAAGAAGGCTGTTTTAATTAGAGTTATAAATTTTTTTGGCTGTATTTTATTTGCAACATATGGTATTTGTATTGATGCACCTTCTGTTTATGCAATAAATGGAACATTAGCGGTTATACAAATTGTATATTTAACTATTTATTTTATCCAGTATAAAAAATCTAAAAAAACCAACATCTACGATGAATATAAGAATAAATTTAGCGAATTAAATGAAAAATATGCAAAAGAAAATAATAATATGAAAGATGATATTAAAGAATTAGAAAATTATTTCATAAATATAATAAAAGAAAAAGATGAAAAGATAAATAAACTTACAAAAAAAGAAGAAAAAAAGAACAAGGAATGATTTTATGACATATAGTAAAACTGATTTAGCAAATTTAATATTTCCTAACATTAAACTAAAAATAGCAGATCTTGAAAAAAGGTATCCGCCAAGAAAACTTAAAAAAGATGCAATGGTTACAAGATTTGCACCATCACCGACAGGATTTTTACATACAGGCAGTTTATTTGCATGTCTTATCTCATGGCGTTTAGCAGTTCAATCTGATGGTATATTTTATTGTAGATTAGAAGATACAGATACTAAAAGAGAGATAAAAGGCAGCGGTGATGTTTTATTAGATGAGCTTGAAAAATTCAATATTACTCCTGATGAATCATTTTTAAAAGATGGAATTTATGCTCCTTATATTCAAAGCGCTAGAAAAGAAATATATGATACTGTAATTAAAGAACTAATTATAAAAGATTTAGCATATCCTTGTTTTTTTACTGTAAATGAACTTGATAATTTACGAAAAGAACAAGAAAAAAATAAAATAAATCCTGGGTATTATGGTAAATACGCAAGGGATAGATTTTTATCTGTTGATGAGGCAATAAATAAAATAAAAAATAATGAAGAATATGTTATAAGGTTTAAATCTCCTGGTAAGGAAGATAATAAAGTTGTATGCCATGATTTAATAAGGGGAGATTTAGAACTTCCTGAAAACATTCAAGATATTGTAATAATGAAAAAGGATGGTTTGCCAACATATCACTTTGCTCATTTAGTTGATGATCATTTTATGAGAACAACTCATATTACACGTGGAGAAGAGTGGCTTTCAAGCCTACCTATTCATCTTCAACTTTTTGACAGTATCGGTTTTAAAAGGCCAGAGTATGCTCATTTACCTGTTATTATGAAAACAGATAATGGTCAAAGGAGAAAATTATCTAAAAGAAAAGATCCAGAGGCAGCGGTATCTTATTTTTTAGAAAAAGGTTATCCTGCTTATCCATTTTTAGAATACCTTTTAACTATTGCTAATTCAAATTTTGAAGAGTGGAGAATAAAAAATCCAACTACTTCAATATTTGATTTTGAACTTTCATTTTCTAAAATGAGTCTTGATGGAGCACTTTTTGATATTGAGAAAGTAAATTATTTTGCCAGAGAATATCTTGCTAAATTATCGGCAAAAGAATTTTTAAATGAATGCCTTAACTATGCTAAAAAATATTCTAAAGAACTATTAAACTTCATAAATAAAGATAAAACATATTTTGAAAAAATAATCTCAATTGAGCGAGGTGGTGAAAAGCCAAGAAAAGATTATTCTAGTTTTTCTGAAATAATTCCTATTGTTGGTTTTATGGACGATGATATATTTTTAGAAAATATAAAAGATAATGAGTTATATCAACAAGTTAAAAATAACAAAGATAACCATTCTTTAATAAAAGAATATATAAAAAATAATTGTGTATATAAATTAGATGAAGTAGAATGGTTTAATAATTTAAAAAATATTGCCTCTAAACTAGGTTATGCACTTAATAAAAAAGAATATAAAGAAAATCCTAATAATTTTAAGGGTATGGTCTCTGATTGTGCAAGAATTTTAAGAATTGCAATATCTGGAAAAGAATCAACTCCTAACTTCTATCATATTCAAAAAATAATGGGAGAAAAAAGACTACTTGAGAGATTAAATATGATTTTAGAAAAATAATATGGATGATTTTATACTACGAAAAAAATTAAAGAAAAATATTGCAATAGCAATTATATTGATTTTATCTGAAATAGCACTAATAGTTTTATTTGCTATGTTTTATAATGATAAAGATAATTATATATTCAGAAGTTTTCAAATTAATATACCTTTTTATGTCATTGTTGCATTTCCTCCTTTTTTGTTATTTAAAATAGTAGAACTTATAAGCTCTATTGTATTTATGGTAAGAACTATTAAAAATAAGCAAACTTTAATTAGCATTTTTTATGGAATAGGAATTTTCTTATCTATATTTTATTTGGTTGCTAATTTTATTTTTATTCATAAATTAAATAGTTATTCTAATAAATTAAATCAAGAAGATATAAAAATAGATGATGTTAATAATCAATATATAAATAATGAAATAACATATATATGTGCAAGTCATAAATCAGATAAATTGAAACATTTTAGAGAAAGATTAAACAAAAATAACAAAGATAGCAAAAATAATGACGAAACCAATGGGTAAAAAGTAAAAAAATATATCTGTGGTATAATATATATAGAAATAAAGGGGTGTTCTTGATGAAGCAAACAATTAAGGATGTAGATTTAAAAGATAAAAAGGTTTTAATTAGAGTTGATTTTAATGTTCCAATTCAAGATGGAATAATAACAGATGATACAAGAATAAAAGCGGCATTACCAACTATTGAATATGCAATTAAAGAAGGTGCAAAAGTAGTGCTACTTTCACACCTTGGTAGAATTAAAGAAGAATCTGATTTAGTTAAAAATACTCTTGCACCTGTTGCAACTAGATTAAGTAACTTACTTGGAAGAAAAGTAGTTTTTGTAAATAAAACAAGAGGTAAGGAATTAGAAGATAGTATTAATAAATTGCAAAACGGTGAAGTTTTGATGATGGAAAATACTAGATTTGAAGACTT
>CAUTNH010000046.1:0-3776 GCA_963540225.1 uncultured Acholeplasmataceae bacterium
ATCTTAGGTGGAGCAAAGGTTTCTGATAAAATTGCAGTTATTAAAAATTTAATAAAGATTGCCGATACAATTATTATTGGTGGTGGAATGGCTTATACATTTTTCAAAGCTCAAGGATATAATGTCGGTAAATCTATTTGTGAAAATGATAAAATAGAACTTGCTAAAGAGCTTTTAGAACTTGGAAAAGATAAATTAGTATTTGGTGAAGATATTATAACAGGTCAAGAATTTAAAAAAGACACTCCAAAAGCAAAAAGAACATATAAAGATATTCCTGATAATGAAATGGGTCTTGATATCGGACCTAAATCAATGAAAAAATTTATTAGTTATATAAGAGGAGCAAAAACTATTTTCTGGAATGGACCACTTGGTGTATTTGAATTTAAAACATTTGAAATGGGAACAAAGAAAATTGCAATTGCTCTTGCTCAAACAAAAGATAAAATAACTATTGTCGGTGGTGGAGATTCGGCTGCTGCTGTTTCTAAATTTGGACTTGAGAAAAGATTTTCTCATATTTCAACAGGTGGAGGAGCATCACTAGAATTTTTAGAAGGAACTGAACTTCCAGGGATTGCTTGTATTAAGAATAAGTAATATGAAAGCACAAACAGAAAAACAAATAATTATAAAATCGACTAATGGTATACACGCTGAACTTGCATCTAAAATTGTGCAAGCAGCATCAAAGTATGCAGTTGATGTTGTTCTTTATTATAAAAATAAGACAATTGATCTAAAATCAATTTTAGGACTTATGAGCCTTGCAGTTCCTTATGGTGAAAATGTAAGACTTGTTGCAAGTGGTTCAAAAGATGAAACAGAACAAGTAATAAAAGAAATCGAAGAATTAGTAGGAGATAAAAAATAATGCCAAATAAAAGAGTAAAAGTTTTCGCTGCTAATTGGAAAATGAATAAAACAAGAGATGAAGCCTTAGATTTTATCTATAAGGTAAATACTCAAGTAAATTTAAATAATGAATATGATTGCGTTATATTTTCACCTAGTATATATCTTAAAACACTTGTAAAAAGGCAGGAAAATATAAGAATAGGTGCTCAAAATATGCACTATCTTGAAAATGGTGCGTACACAGGTGAAATATCAGCACCGATGCTTACTAATATTGGTGTTAGTTATGTTTTAATTGGCCATAGTGAAAGAAGAGAATATTTCAATGAAAAAGATGGCGATGTAAATTTAAAAATTAAAAAAGCATTAGAACATAATCTTATTCCTGTTGTATGTGTTGGAGAAGATAGCAAAATATTTGATTCTGGAAAAAACAAAAGCCACTTAGAAAAACAAATAAAAATTGCGCTTATGGGAATAAAAGAAGATGACATTCCAAAAATTATAATTGCTTATGAGCCCATTTGGGCTATTGGAACTGGAAAAGTTGCTGAACCAAGTAAAGCAAATGAGACAATACTTGAAATAAGAAATTGCGTAAAAGATATATATTCACAAAAAGAATCAAATCAGATAAGAATATTATATGGAGGTTCCGTAAAATCTAGTAATTTAAAAGATTTCCTAGAACAGCCAGAAATTGATGGGGTTTTAGTTGGTGGAGCATCACTTGATGCTGATTCATATTTGAATATGGCTAAATGCTTTTAAAAGTATTAAAGTTTGAAAAAAAGACTTAAAATTGATATAATTTATAAAATGAAAAATAAAAATTGGAGGATATAATTAAAATGAAAAAGACAAAGTCATTACTATTAAGTTTTATTTTACTTTTTGTTATAGGTTTATTTTCTATAGCATTTACTACTGTTAAAGCAGCAGATAAACATAAATTAAATGTTCAGGCAGACAGCAAAGAATATATTGAGTTTAAAAATGCTGACCATAAAGATGGTGCAGAACTTGAAGAAGGTACAGAAGTTAAATTTACTATAAAAAAAGATAAAATTGCTAAGGAAAAGAAACTTAATAAAGTATTAAATGATACTACCGAGTTAAAAGCAGATAAAGATGGTGTTTATACTGTTAAAGTTGCAAAAAACGATATTACTTTAAAAGTAGAATTAAAAGATAAGGCAAAATCAAAACTAGTTCCAGCCGATTCTAATCTTAAAGATAAATTTGTATTTGAAAATAGTGTTGCATTTGATAAAGAATACTATGAAGGCGATGTAATTACTTTTACTATCAAAGATGTTCCAAAGGACAAGCCAGTTGTTAAAGTTACTAATAACGGTGATGAGGTAAGTCCTGTTAATGGTAAATACACTGTAACTGTAAAAGGTGATGGTAGTGAGATTAAACTAGGTGTTACATTTGAGGCTGCAAAAGTTGAAAAGAATAAAAAAATGAGTGGTACAACTATTGCTGCAATTGTAATTTTAGTTGTTGCAATTTTAGTTCCTGCTGTTATGGCAATCGTTAAAAAAATTCAAGTAGCAAAAGCAGAAAAACAACAAGAAAAAGATCTTGAAGAAAATACAACTGAAACACCAGAAGAAAATCAAGTACCTGAGAAAAATCAAGAAGAAGCAAAACCAGAAGAAACTACTGAAAATAAAGAAGAAGAAACTAAATAAGTTATTTATAAAAGGTGTGTCAAAATTGACACACCTTTTTTCATATATTTTATGCAAAATAAAAGCAAGCCATTTGGCCTGCATATTATCTGTTATAAAACTCAACAATAAGTTGTTCGTTTATATCTGGATGAATTTCTTTTCTATCTGGATAGCGAGTAAATATTCCTTCTTTTTTATCGTTGTTTACCTCAACAAATTGAACTACAGAATATCTAGATTCCATTGCGTCTTTAATTATTTCAAGTTTTTTAGATTTTTCCTTAATAGCAACTTTTTGTCCTGGTTTTAAACGATATGATGGAATATCAACTTTACTGCCATCTACAAGAATATGACCATGATTTACAAGTTGTCTTGCTTGTTGTCTTGTTCTTGCAAATCCCATTCTGTAAACTATATTATCAAGACGAGATTCAAGAAGCTTTAAAAAGTTTTCACCATGAACTCCATCTATTTTACCCGCTTCACGGAATGTTTTAATAAATTGTTTCTCAGAAACTCCATAGATAAATCTAACTTTTTGCTTTTCAGAAAGTTGTAGACCATAATCTGATTGTTTTCTTCTTTTTAAACCGTGTTGTCCTGGTGCATATGGACGCTTTTTAAGTTCTTTACCATCTTCAAGTATTGATTGACCTAATCTTCTTGATATTTTCCATTTTGGTCCAAGATATCTTGACATTGATTTTACCTCCTTTTTCATATTATAGGTAAAATATTTAATTTTAAAATTATTAAATCCCGATATTTGCCTCATCTATAAGCAGCCATAGACTACTACATTCTCCTTGCGAGTAGGGATCTTTATAAAAATAAATTAAATCTGCTTTACCGCAAAATATACTACCAAAAAAAATGTTTTTTGTCAAATTAAATAAATAATTAAAATTAAAAGATTGAAAATTGTTATAATTAAACTGTTATGGGTGATCAAATGAATAAGCAAGTAATTATTTTGCGATATGGTGAAATGATGTTAAAAGGTAAAAATTTAAAAGATTTTAGGCAAAAAATAATATATCATACTCATTCAAGCCTAAAGGAGTTTAAACTTTTAATAAATAAAGAATATTCTAAAATTATAATAAGTGATTTTTTTAAAAGAGATTTAGATAAGATAATATATAAAATAAATCACATACCAGGATTTTGTTCTTATAGTATTGGATATATTGTTAAAAGTAGTATTGATGAAATTGTTAAAAAATCTAT